>WVXK01000077.1:3263-9271 GCA_011773515.1 Deltaproteobacteria bacterium | reverse complement strand
GTTATCCTTCCGATTACCCACGATGTCATGAGCCTTCCCCTGAGGGGGGCAAGGCACAGGGCAGCGCTCAGCATAACCTATGAGAGTGATGCCATATCTGTGGTCGTGTCCGAGGAAAATGGTGACGTTACCCTCTACGTGGAGAGAAATGACAGAAAGATTTCGACGAGGGAGGACCTCGAGTTGATTCTTTTCAGGATTTTCGCCGTCTCGAGGGGAAAGGAGAAAGAGCCCGAAGAGGAAGTGATCCACGAGGCCGAAACAGCCGCCCGGGACAGCATTGCGATTCCCGAGAGCAAAGCGAGTGCGTCTGAGGAATAGCCATGGAAAGAGGAGATAAAAGCGGAACAACCTTCAATGCCGTCCTTGCGAAAACCAAGGAGGCGGTGACGCGAAACATCCTTTTAAAAGTCCTTTCCGTTGCCATTGCGATATCCCTGTGGAGCCACGTGGTGGGAGAAAAGAACGTCCAGGTTGGCCTCATTGTGCCCCTGGAACTTCGGAGCCTTCCCTCGGGATACATCGTCACGAACAAGATAGAACGACAGGTGGAACTCAGGGTTGCCGGTCCGAAGAACCTGATCAGCTATTTGAGCGCTTCTGAAACGACGGCCTTTCTTGACCTGTCATCTGCCAAGGAAGGGAAAAACATATACCACCTCGGCGAGAAAAGCTTCAATATCCCCAAAGGTATCAATATCAGGGGAACCTATCCGGAAAAAGTGGAGGTCATCCTGGAGCGTCACCACAGGAAATCGGTTCCCGTTGCCGTCAAAATCAAAAATATGAGCAGCTTGAGGGATAAGATAGACGAGATCACCACGAAGCCCTCATCCGTTACCATAGAGGGGCCCGTCGTGGATCTGAAAAACATAACAGAAGTCGAAACGGAACCCGTTGACCCTTCCCGGTTTTCAGGAGAGGTGGATATCGTTGTGCCCCTTAACGTAAAGGGCCGGTTCGTGCGGGCTGTTGGTGACGGGATGGTTGCGGTCAAAATTAAATTCAAAAAGTAAAGTAACGTTTTCCCCCTTCCGAAAAAAAACATATAATATTCTGTTATTCCTCACCGTTACAAGGAGGAAGGCATGAGGAGAAAGCTTTTCGGCACAGACGGGATCAGGGGAATTGCGAACGCCGAGCCCATGACGGTGGAAACTGCAACAGCCGTGGGCAGGGCCGTTGCATATCACTTTAGAAACAGTTTTGGAAAACACAAAATCGTCATAGGGAAAGATACCCGGCTGTCAGGCTATATGTTTGAAACGGCCCTGTCTGCGGGAATCCTTTCAATGGGAGGAGACGTTCTCCTCGTCGGCCCCCTGACCACGCCAGGTATCGCATTCATTACCGCGAGCATGAGGGCAGACGCAGGAGTCGTGATATCTGCTTCACACAATCCCTTTTACGATAACGGGATCAAGATATTCGGCGGGGACGGGTTCAAACTCCCCGATGACGTGGAGGGGAGGATCGAGGAGCTCATGACATCGTCGATCCTGGATGAGCACCGGCCGGGTCCCGAAGACATAGGGAAGGCCAGTAGAATAGAGGATGCCACGGGCAGGTACGTTGTTTACCTGAAGAGCACCTTCCCGAAACGACTCACCCTCGACGGGATCAAAGTCGTGGTCGACTGCGGTAATGGAGCCGGATACCGTGCTGCACCATCGGTTTTTCAGGAGCTGGGTGCGCAGGTAAAGATCATAGGCGGGAACCCGGATGGGTTCAATATCAACAAGGATTGCGGATCGCTTCATCCGGAGAACATCTCTCAGATGGTTCGCGATGAGGGGGCGAACCTGGGCATTTGCCTCGACGGTGACGGTGACAGGTGCATCATTGTCGATGACAAAGGGGACATATTAAACGGGGACCACATCATGGCGGTATGTGGCATCAACATGCTGCAGGAGAAGAAGCTGAAGAAAAAAACGATCGTGGCCACGATGATGAGCAACATCGGATTCGAACTTGCCATGGAGAAAGCGGGGGTGCGGGTAAAAAGAGCCGATGTCGGCGACAGGTACGTGATAGAGGAGATGAGAAGAGGGAACTTCAACTTCGGGGGCGAGCAGTCGGGCCACATTATCTTCCTCGACCACGCTACGACGGGAGACGGGATCCTTGCATCCCTTCAGCTCATGAAAGTGGTGATACAGAAGGGCAGGCCCCTGTCTGAACTCAGGAAAGTCATGGAGGATTTTCCACAGGTTCTGTTGAATCTCGAGGTGGACAGGAAAATACCTCTCCGGCAGCTGAGGGAGACGGCGAATCTCATTCGTGATTACGAAAAAAACCTGATTGGACGAGGAAGGCTTTACGTGCGCTACAGCGGGACGGAACATCTCTTGAGAATCATGGTCGAGGGTGAAGATCAAAATGACATATCCCACATAGCCCGGCACATAGCGGAAAAAGCCACCCGGGAGATAAAACGATACCGGTCATGAAAAAGCTGGGGGTGAACATAGATCATGTCGCAACGGTAAGGGAGGCGAGGAAAACCGTGGAGCCAGACCCCGTTTACGCCGCAGCGATCGCGGAGCTTGCAGGAGCCGACGGTATCACCGTTCACCTGAGGGAGGATAGGCGGCACATAAGCGACCGGGATGTTTCCCTTCTTGCACAGTTTATCAAGACGAAGCTGAACCTGGAGATGGCGGCAACCGATGAGATGGTCGGCATAGCGAGAAGGTTGAGGCCACACTGCTGCACGCTGGTTCCCGAGAAAAGAGAGGAGGTGACCACAGAGGGCGGCCTCGACGTTATCGCTAATCTGGGCCACATCGAAGAGACAAACAGAGAGCTGAAAGAGGCAGGTATCGTGGTGAGCTTGTTCGTAGACCCCGTGCTCGATCAGATAAAAGCCTCGAGAGATTCCGGCGCCGACTATATCGAGATACACACGGGTTCCTACTGTGAGGTGTTCGGGACACCGGGGGAAACGCGGGAGCTCAGCAAGATAAGGGAATCGGCCTTTTTCGCCGCATCGATGGGCCTTGGAGTCAACGCAGGGCACGGGATCAACTACAAAAACATCATCCCACTTCTAAAGATCCCCCAGGTAGAGGAATTCAACATCGGACACGCAATCGTATCGAGAGCAGTTTTCGTGGGTCTCTACCAGGCGGTAAGGGAGATGGTTGAACTTTTGCGAGGAGTTCCGTGATTGTAGGAATCGGCGTTGACACGGTGGATATGGAGCGGGTAAAGCGCCTCGTGAAAGAGTACGGCCAGCGTTTCATGGACAGGGTATTTACCGAAGGCGAGATCGAGTACGCTCTTCGCTCTGTTGTGAGGTCACACGAGAGGCTCGCCGGAAGGTTCGCCATCAAGGAGGCGGTGATGAAGGCTCTCGGGACGGGAAAATCCGGGGGCATTCTCTGGAAAGACGTGGAAACGCTGAGAGGGCCGAAAGGCGAACCCCGGGTGGCACTCTACGGCAGAGCGAGAGAATACGCCGACAGGGCAGGGGTAAAATTAGTTCACGCAAGCATTACCCACGACGGAAAAATGGTTGTGGGGTTCGTAATCCTGGAAGGAGAAGGAAAATGAACCCTCTCGTCACGGCCGAGGTGATGGCCGAGATCGACCGGAGGAGTATCGAGGAAATAGGGATCCCCGGCCCCGTCCTCATGGAGAACGCGGGGAGGGGGACAGCGGCCGTCATAATCGAGACCCTCGAGAAGCAGGGCCTCTGGATCCCGGGGGTGCAGGTCACGGTCGTTTCGGGCATGGGAAACAACGGTGGCGATGGCTTCGTCGTTGCACGCTACCTCGAGGAACAGGATTGCCAGGTGGACTCATATCTCGTCGGCAGGATCAACGATACCACCGGCGATTTGCGGCTCAACATAGATATATTCTTGAAAGGCGGCGGGCAGGTCAAGGAGATCAGCGATGACGATGACATCAAGGATCTTGCCAGATCCGCCCAGAATGCGCACATCGTGGTCGACGCCCTGTTCGGGACTGGCCTTTCCAAGGATATCGAGGGAATTCATCGAAGCGTCATCGATACGATAAACACCTACGCAAAAACGGTCTGCTCAATAGACATTCCAAGCGGCGTCGATGCGTCAACGGGCAGGGTGCTGGGAGAAGCGGTTGTATCCGATGTAACCTGCACATTCGGCCTTATGAAGGTGGGGCAGGCCGTGCCGCCGGGGTGCTCCTACTGCGGGGACCTTCACATCCTCGATATCGGATTCCCGGAGATTGCCTTTGACAACCTGGAAGTCAAAAACTTTCTCGTAACTTCCCGGGGGGTAAGAGACCTGATTCCCGAGCGCCCGCTGGATTTTCACAAGGGGAATGCCGGTAAAGTGCACGTAATCGGAGGCTCGACGGGGCTTACCGGGGCTGTCGTCATGGCCTGCGAGGGGGCCCTGGTTGCCGGCTCCGGCCTCATATACGCGGTTATCCCCGAGAGCTTGAATGTAATTTTCGAACAGAAGTTGACGGAGCCGATGACGCTTCCCGTGTCCGATCCGGTTGCCGGCTGTTTTTCCAAAACCATGGCAGGCACTGTTTTAGAGAGGATTCACAATGCCGATGCTGTCGCCATCGGCCCGGGGTTGTCATTTCGGAAAGAGACGGAGGAATTTATTTCTTCCCTCCTTCCAAAAGTCGGAAAGCCTCTCGTGATCGACGCAGATGGGCTCAACTGCCTCAGCAACAATATGGGGATGCTCACCCATGTAAGCGCCCCGGTGATCGTGACCCCCCACGAGGGAGAAATGAGCAGGCTGTCGGGTTTCTCCGTAAAGGAAGTCAGGGAAGACCGCCTTGGTTTCGCGCGGAATTTTTCAAAGGACAACGGAGTGATAACCGTCCTAAAGGGATACAGAACGGTCATCGCCGACCCGGAAGGAACGATTTATGTAAACGACACGGGGAACCCCTACATGGCCACGGGCGGCATGGGGGACGTCCTTACGGGGCTGATTCTGTCCTTTCTCGGACAGGGTATGGTGCCGATCGAGGCGGCAATCTGCGCGGTACACCTCCACGGCCTTTCCGCAGATATCGCCCTCGAGGCGCATCCGAGAGCACCGGTATTGCCGAGACATGTTGTTTCCTATTACCCCAACGCGCTGGCAAAAATATTCGATCATGGGGAAACAGCCGATTTTTCCGAGACAGGGGGCGAATAGTTTCCTTACATGGGACCACTGAAGATCCCCGACACCATTTTTTCCGGAAACGATCAGGAGACGCGGTCTGTCGGTCGTGAACTCGTTCGAATACTCTGTCCGGGGGACGTGGTCTCGCTGGAAGGAGAGCTCGGCGCCGGAAAGACGCAGCTGGTCAAAGGAGTCGCAGAGGGTATGGGCATCGACCCGGAAAGTCAGGTTTTCAGCCCCACCTTTTCGATAATCAACGTGTACGAAGGAAAACAGGTGCTCTACCACATTGACCTGTACCGGCTGGGCGAAGATTGGGACGAACTCTCCCGGACGGGTATTTTCGATGTGATTGGGGGTGAGGGGGTCGCGCTGATCGAATGGGGAGACAGGGCAAAAAATTATTTGCCAAAAAACACCATTAGGATTATCCTAAAAATTTTAAACGATAACGACAGGGAAATAAAAATGCTGCGGGGCTGGAGCAATTAGGGGCTTGTTCGTGGATGCACCCTGACAGACAATATCCCCCTTTCTGCAGCCGGACAGGAAAGCGCGCTTTACAGTGTGTGATGGAGTCGGTTTTATCGAAGCAGGATCCGCATCCAAGGAGGAACGGTAGATGGCGCTCGTGGTTCAGAAGTTCGGGGGAACTTCCGTCGGTTCGATAGAGAAGATCCGCAACGTCGCCGGCATCGTGGCAAGGACGAAAGATGCGGGAAACGACGTCATCGTTGTCGTTTCCGCAATGGCGGGCGAAACGGACAGGCTCGTCAAACTCGTGTCTGAGGTCACCGACTTTCCCAATGAGAGGGAGTATGACCAGGTCGTCTCTTCGGGAGAGCAGGTCAGCATCGGACTGATCTCGATTGCTCTTGA
>WVXK01000077.1:627-3125 GCA_011773515.1 Deltaproteobacteria bacterium | reverse complement strand
TCCGATACCAGCGCAGTCGCCATTGCAGCGGCGGTCGAGGCCGATGTCTGTGAAATTTACACGGATGTGGAAGGGGTGTTTACCACCGATCCGAGCATAAGCCGGAACGCGAAGAAGCTGGAGAAAATATCCTACGATGAGATGCTCGAGATGGCGAGCCTGGGAGCAAAGGTTCTGCAGATAAGATCCGTTGAATTTGCGAAGAAATTTGGCGTGAGGATTCACGTCCGGTCATCTTACACAGAAAAACCGGGCACGTTTGTGACAAAGGAGGATGAGATCATGGAAACTGCAGTCGTGTCAGGTGTGACGTATAACAAGAACGAGGCAAAGATAACGATCGTGAAAGTTCCGGACCGCCCGGGTATCGCCGCCAAGATTTTCAAGCCCATATCAGACGCAGGGGTTAACGTGGACATGATCGTTCAGAACGTCTCCCTCGAGGGGTTTACGGACCTTACCTTCACCGTTCCGAAGACGGATTACAAAAAAACCATGGCGATGATCGATGATGTGGCCGATGATATCGGAGCGGATAAGGTCGAAGGAAACGAGAGGATCGCCAAGGTTTCCATCGTCGGCGTGGGAATGCGGTCACATCCCGGTGTTGCTGCGCAGATGTTCAAAACCCTGGCCCAGGAAAACATAAACATCCTCATGATCAGCACCTCCGAGATCAAGGTCTCCTGTGTCATAGAGGAAAAGTACACCGAGCTGGCGGTGAGGGTTCTCCACGATTCTTTTGAGCTGGGCGAGCAGCCCAGGGAGGAAAAGATTTAAACACGCAAACAATTTTCCCAGAGGTGGTTATGGCCAGAAAAAAGATTTATCTCTACGATACGACGCTGAGAGACGGGACACAGGCAGAGGATATTTCCCTCTCTGTTGAAGACAAGATCTCCATAGCCCGCAAGCTCGACGAGTTCGGGATACACTACATCGAGGGGGGCTATCCCGGGTCGAACCCCAAGGACCGGGATTTCTTCAAAAAGGCGGCCGATATGGAGTGGAAGAGCGCAAAGATATGCGCCTTCGGGATGACCAGGAGAGTCGGGCGCAATGTCGAAGACGACGGGAACGTGCGGCTGATGAAAAATTCACGGGCTCCCGTGATAACCATTGTGGGCAAGGCCTGGGATTTTCACGTTACAACCGCACTGAGGACGACGCTTGAAGAAAACCTCAATGCAATATCCGACACGATCGGGTACCTGAAAAAGTTCTGCGAAGAGATATTTTTCGATGCCGAACACTTCTTCGACGGCTACAAGCGGAACCCCGAGTACTCCATCGAGGCGCTGCATGCGGCGGCAGAAGCGGGATCTGACTGCATCATTCTCTGTGATACGAACGGCGGCTCCCTTCCCTCCGAAATCCTCCGCACAGTCAGGGCGGTAAAGAAAAGGGTGAAGGTCCCCCTCGGCATTCACTGCCACAACGACTCAGAGCTGGCCGTTGCCAACTCTCTTGCCGCCGTCGAGGCGGGGGTGGTCCAGGTACAGGGAACGGTGAACGGCTACGGTGAGCGCTGCGGGAACGCAAATCTCATCTCCGTGATTCCCGGTGTCATGCTGAAGATGGGCCTCCCATCGATTCCCCAAGAAAATCTCACAAGGCTCACGGAACTGTCACGGTACGTTTCCGAGATAGCGAACGTTGGCCATTTCAAAAGGCAGCCCTACACCGGACACAGCGCTTTTGCCCACAAGGGGGGGATGCATGTCAGCGCGATCAGGAGGCATCCGGGTACCTACGAGCACCTCGAGCCCGATGTCGTGGGGAACAGGAGGAGGGTCCTCATTTCAGACCTCTCCGGGAGGAGCAACATTCTGGAGAAAGCAGGCCAGTTTGGCATAGACCTGAAAGGCTCCGATCCGATCGCCGAAGATGTTTTAAACAGGATCAAGGAACTCGAGCATCAGGGGTATCAGTTCGAAGGTGCCGAAGCATCGTTTGAGCTTTTGCTGAAAAAAGCTCTGAAGACCCACAAGCCATTCTTTGTCCTCAAGGGATTCAGGGTTATCGACGAGAAAAGGTTCGAGGATGAGCCGCCGGTTGCAGAGGCTACGATCATGATAGAGGTGGATGGGAACCCCGAGCACACGGCCGCTCTTGGCAACGGACCGGTGAATGCTCTGGACAAGGCGATTCGAAAGGCCCTGACGAAGTTCTTCCCGGAAATCAGCGACATGGAGCTCTACGATTACAAGGTGAGGGTCCTTACCGCGGGCGAGGGCACGGGAGCCACGGTGAGGGTTCTGATCGAATCAGGGGACAGGGACGAAAAGTGGGGCACCGTGGGAGTATCCCACAACATCATCGAGGCGAGCTGGCAGGCCCTGACCGATTCGATCAGGTACAAACTGCACAAAGAGCGGCTCAAAAAAGACAAAAAGGAAAGTCAGGAAAGAACCGGTTGATGAAGGGAGAGAAGCCACACCTCTACCTCATTTCCGTTCTCGCAGCTCTTATCCTCTTTTCCCTCATGGTATACCTGC
>WVXK01000077.1:0-582 GCA_011773515.1 Deltaproteobacteria bacterium | reverse complement strand
GAGGAAAGGGAAAGCGTAGAAAGGGACTCGAGGAAAAAGATGATCGCCGGAATCAGGATCAACGTCAACCGGGCAACTGCAGGGGAACTTTCCCTGCTGCCGGGGATATCTGACGAAACAGCCGAAAATATAGTCCGGTACCGGGAGAGAGAAGGGAGGTTTACCACCTTCGAGAACCTGCTCAACGTAAAGGGTGTGAAGAGAAAAAGGCTGAAAAAAATATTGCCCTTTATTGAGCTTTAGCATTTTTTTTGCTAAAATAATTGACAAAATTAGTATACTTAACGAAGGAGGAGATATGTTTGAGACCATCAGGAGAGACATTAAGGTGACATTTGAACGGGATCCAGCATCCCGTAGCGTGGCCGAAATCCTTCTCTGCTACCCCGGACTACACGCAGTATGGATGCACCGAATGGCCCACTGGTCATGGAAGAAAAACCTCAAGCTCTTGGGGAGGCTCATATCGCACATCTCGAGGTTTCTAACGGGAATAGAGATACATCCCGGCGCGGATCTTGGCCCGGGCTTCTTTATCGACCACGGGATGGGCGTCGTCATCGGTGAAACCGCCGAGGTAGG
>WVXK01000076.1 GCA_011773515.1 Deltaproteobacteria bacterium | reverse complement strand
GGCTCTGGCGGTCGGAACGGCGCTCACGTAGCGCATGGTTTTCACGGAAAGACGGTCAAACAACCAGAAACGTATTTTTGCGGGAAGCATGGTACCTCCTTTTCTGCCGGGTTACCCTTTCGGGTCTGCTCCTTACCCTCTTTCTCTTTGAAAAAACCCGAATTTTTTTATTTTAGATGAAAGGGGAGGGAGTGAGTTTCATAAGTTATTGGAATTTATAATTAAAACGTTTTAACCGCCATTAAACGGCTGTTTGAAAAGAGGGATCCATTTTTTCCTCACCCTGCCCTTTAGCCGGGTTTTTCCGGAAAAAGCCGGTAATTTCTCCGGCCACGGCATCCCGGATCCATGCCTTCCGATGGAACGATATCCCCTTGATTCAGGGCCTTTCTTGCATATAGAATATTTTATGGGGTTTTTTCCATATTTTTTCATCATTTAGGGGCCTGGGGAGAAGATTCCCCATCTCATGCGGTGTTGTCTTTCCCTTAACCTGACCGATGGGTTGCATGAACGAAAAAAGGGATACGTGACAGGGCGTTTGCAAATCTGCAAGCGGTCAGCGGGGCAATAAAATGAAGTGCCCTGATTATGAAACGGAATGTGGCAAACAGAAGTGGCTTTGCATGTAACGCCAAAGGAGGAGGAGAAACCATGAAAGAGGACGCCGGAGTAGACATTATCAACGGTGTCGATGTCAGCAAACTCAATGAAACTGTCAAGGCGATAGGAGATACACCTTCGCTCGCGGACTTCAGGTTTCGGATCGTAAACACGTGGCAGGGGGGCGGCCTGAACCAGACAACCGTGAAGGCCTCTTATGGAGCCGGAAAGGAGTTTCCAGACCGGGACGGGAAGTTCACGATGCAAGCCGACGAACCGCCCATACTGCTGAGCGGGGACAAAGCCGCGAATCCCGTGGAGCATCTCCTTCACGCACTGGCTGCCTGTGTTACCACGTCGATGGTCTACCATGCCGCGGCGAGAGGGATCCCTCTGGAATCCGTCGAGTCGAGCTTGGAAGGCGATCTCGACCTGCACGGTTTTCTGGGCCTGGACCCGGAGGTACGCAAGGGCTTTAAGAGCATAACGGTAAAGGTGCGCGTAACCGGCAGCCTGAGCGACGAGCAAAAGCAGGAAGTGGTGGGGTTAGGAGCCCAGTTCTCGCCCGTCTTCGACATGGTGACTAACTCTGTTCCCGTGACGGTAACGCTGTCTACCTGAGTTGCCGACGAAGAGAACCGGAAAACGGGATCGTTCCCGGGGAGCGCCCTTGCGGCTTCTTCGGTGATCAGGATAAGATTGCCCATGAGAGAAGGGCCGGGAACGCAGGCAGCACGGGGTTTCCCTCCAGGGAGATTGTCGTCGACGGCAGCGAAGCGCCGATCCTGGAAAACGACGGGGCCGGGTGAAATGTCATACGATACGTCCACAGCCGTGAAGGGAAGGGTTATCGTCCCATGCCTGCTCCTTGCCTCCCTCACCTTCCCGTTCAGCAGCGCCCTGGCCGGTGACGCAACCATTCACCCCGACAGGGACCGGGCGGCCCTTGCCCGCATCCAGAAGGTGCCCCTGGGGCTTCCCGCGGTTCCATATCCCGAGGACAACCCCCCATCGGAACTGAAAATCAGGGTCGGGCGAAAGCTTTTCTACGACCGCCGCCTCTCCCACGACAACACCATATCCTGCGCCATGTGCCACGTCCCCGAGCAGGGATTCACCGTCAACGAGACAACAACGGCCGTGGGGGCGCAGGGAAAAACCTTACGCCGCAACGCACCCACCCTGCTCAACGTGGCCTTCGCCGGATCCCTCTTCCACGACGGGAGAGAGACGACCCTGGAAACCCAGGTGATCTCCCCGCTCCTCGCACCCGACGAGATGGCGATTCCCTCGATCGGCTTTCTCGTCGAAAAAATCAGGCGCCTCGACGACTACGAAAAACTCTTTCAGCTCGCCTTCGACCGCGGCGTGAGCATCGAGGGAGTAGGCGCGGCCATTGCCTCGTACGAGAGAACCCTCGTTGCGGCCAACTCCCCCTTCGACCGCTGGCACTACGGGAACGAACCCGACGCCCTCACACCGGAGCAGAAGGAGGGGTTCTATCTTTTCGTGGACAAGGCAAAGTGCCTGAACTGCCACGTAATCAACGAGGATTTCGCCCTCTTCACGGACAACGGCTTTCACGATACCGGCGTGGGCTGGAAGAGGAGCATGGAGAAAGCTGCTCCCGGGCGGACGGTGCGTGTCGAGCTCGCCCCGGGCGTCTTTACCTCCATCAGCCGGGAGGCTATCGAAAGCGCCGGCATCCCCGAACAGGACGACCGGGGACGCTACGAGGTAACCCTCGACCCTTCCGACCGGTGGAGGTTCAAAACGCCGACGCTGAGAAATATCGCCCTCACCGCTCCCTACATGCACGATGGCTCCCTCTCCACGCTGCGCGATGTCGTGATATTTTACGACCGGGGCGGGTTTCCCCATGAAAACCTCGACCCCGTGATACAGCCGCTTCACCTGACAGACGATGAAATCGACGCGCTCGTGGCCTTCCTTCGGAGTTTGACGGGAGACAACATCCGGGAGCTCGTTGAGGACGCACGGAGCGCAAGGATCGGCAACCCCGAAAATCCCCCTGCGGAAATATCGGATTAATAAGGGTAAGGGCCCGTTTCCTGGCAGAGTGTGTCAAGAGCAGAAGGGAGGGCTTGACCCCCTTTTCCGGGAGGAAAAAAAACGTGAGACCGGAAACGGAAATCACGCGGGGCCAAGCCCTTCTTCCTGACACACCGTGGGAAGGAGGTTGTTTACTCTTTGAAAAAGCCCTTTCCGATCCCCACGTCGAACTTCTTGCACCAGATGACGACGCTGTCGTAAGCGTCCGTGTCAACGTCCCCGGGGATGGGAAACCGCACGTCTCCCTTGAACTGCTTCAGGATTCCCAGTTCGATCCCGGACGTGTGATCGGCGTCTTTTGTCAGGTAGACCCAGCCGTCGGGGACCCTGTCTACCTTGATTCCCGTAAGATCCAGGTATGCCTTCCCCTGGTCATCGTGGGAGATGGCTGCTTTTCCCGACGCATTGTGCCCCTGGAAACCGGAGAGAGACGCCGTCTTCGCACTCTTCACCTCCCCCAGCGCCGTGTGGGAAAGGGAAAGTGCGGTGGCAAGTACCAAAGCTGCAAGCAGGTAGAGCGAACTCTTTGTGTTTTTCATATTGAATCCTCCGTTCTGTTTTCTATCAGTCGGCTGCCAGGGGAAAAAATTACAGGAAAATCACCGGCTGGGCGCAGCCTCCCGGGGGGCGGGAGGCAAGCCCACCCGATCTCGTTTTCCCGCCCGGGTTTTTGACCCCACGGAAAACTCTTCGATTCCGGCACTCTTACCCGGAAAAAAAATTTGTTCAAATCGAAAACGTAATGTTATATAAAATTTCTGCAGAAGGAAGTTTTCCGGGATACCCATGAATACAAACGAATCATCAGAAAAGCGATCAATTGCCGGGGATTGCCGGCACAGCCGTAAAAGGTATCCTGCACGGCAGATAGGTCTTGATGCCGCCGAATATTTTCGGAGAAGGAAACCCTTTGAAGTTTTTCAGAAAGCGGTGTGCAACCTGATCGTTTTGCTCCTCCTCGTCACAACGGCAGACGGCGTTCGGGCCGCCCAGATCGGTTCGCCAAAAGAGGCGCAGAAAGATTGCGCCGTTCCCATCCCCCTGAGAACCAAGCGGCCGGGAGCCGGCGGTGAGCCGACAAAGGTTCACGTTGGATTCGTTGCAATCGATCTTACCGATATCGACGATGCAACTCAGACATTCAACGTAGATTTTCACATCCTCATCAGATGGGTAGATCCGCGCCTGTCAGCCGAAATGCTGGGACATTCACTCGAAGGCTGCAGGATCGGATTGCACGATATATGGAATCCGGAATTTCGAATGGTCAACAAGCGGGAGGCGATAAAGCATTTCGAAGACACGGTCTCGGTTGATCCCGCGGGTACTGTAACCTACCGGCAGAGAGTTTTGGGGAGATTCTCCGCCCGCCTCAACCTGAGAGATTTTCCCCGGGACACACAGGAACTCTCCGTTCAAATAGCATCAACTCTCGATCCCGGAGAGGTCGTGTTCGTACCAGATACAAAGCTCACGGGGAAGCTGCAGGACTTCTCCATCTCGGGGTGGGAGGTCGGCCCCGGCGAGCCGGAAACAGGCATCATCGACGTGCCCCTGATAGAAAGGAAATTTCCCTCCTATACATATCGCTTTCATGCCACGCGCCACGTGGGGTACTACCTGTGGACGATCATATTTCCGCTCGGCCTGATCGTTTTCATGGGATGGACCGTGTTCTGGATCGACCCCGTCCATCTCGGACCCCAGCTGGGTACGGCGACTGCGGCAATATTCACGCTCATCGCCTTCAGATTGGCGATAGGACGCCTCCTGCCGGCCGTGGAGTACCTCACCCGGTTGGACAAGTTCATCGTGGGAAGCTCCGTTTTGATGTTCGCTGCCCTGGGAGAGGCAATTTTAACCTGTTCCCTGGCAGCGAGGGGTAACCACCTCCTCTCGACCAGGATAGACCGCTGGGCACGCCCGATCTATGTCCTGACATTCACCGCCGTGGTCGTATACAGCTTTTTCATCTAAGGCAGATCCGATAGCCCCGGGGCGGGAATTTCCCTCTCACCGGCGGACCGTTTTTTGCAGAACCTCCGTGGAGGCCGGGCTCATCTAATCTCCGTGCGTCAACAAAGGGAAAGGAGGGTTCTTCGTGGAATACTGTGCGCTCGGGAAGAAACCGAAAAACGACGACGGCTACTTCGAGGAGATGGCGGGCGCGGTTTTCCGGTCCGGGTTCAGCAGGAAGGTTATCGAAAGCAAATGGGAGGCCTTCCGGGAAGCCTTCGCCGGCTTTTCGATCGAGAAAGTCGCCCGGTTCGGAGAGCCGGATCTCGACCGGCTGCTGAAAAACGAAAAGATCGTCAGAAATTACCGGAAAATAGATGCAACGGTGAGCAATGCCCGCGAGATACGGGCCATCCAGGGTGAACACGGTTCCTTCGAAAAATACCTCCGGGAGCTCTCCCGCGAAGGTGAAGATAAGCTCGTAAAAACCCTGTCGAAGCGGTTTGCCCACCTGGGAAGCCAGACGGCCCTCTTTTTCCTGCGGTCCGTGGGTTACGACATGCCCGAAATGACCCGGAAATGGGAGAAGGACCACGCATCGAAAGTGAAAGGGACCAGGGGCCGTTCCTGATACCCCCGCCTGTCCGGCAGCAAAAAAGTTGTTTCATCCCCCCGGGGGCCGGAACCGGCGGCGAGTTATTCCTTTGCCGCCTTACGCCCTCATTACGCCGCGATGCTGAACTTTTTCCCGACCCCCACGACCCAGCGCCGCACGGGGTAGACTTTTATGTCTATGAGGCCCCCTTCGTAAAAGAGTTCGGTGAGCTCATCCACACTGAACGGTCCGTGCGCCATCTTTCCATGGGGCATCCTGATATCCCGGAAATCAGCCACGACGATCGAACCGCCCGGCCTGGCCACCCGTATCATCTCGGCGAGGGCCTCCTGCGGCCTCGACAGTTCGTGGAAGAGCCCGCTCGAGACGGCGAGGTCACAGGTCTCCTTTTCCAGGCCGGTCGACGAGGCCTCCGCCTTCACGATGCGGATTTTGCTTGCAAGCCCCATCCTCCCGGCCCTCCTGTCGAGTATCGCGAGCATCTCGTCTGAGAGGTCCACGCAGATAACCTTTCCCTCCGGCAGTATCTTCGCGATCTTCAGGCTGAAGTAACCCGACCCCGCCCCGAGGTCCAGGACGGTCTCGCTCCCCGTTGGGATGAGCGCTGCGATTTCACTCAGGTAGGAGGAGTCGAGGTCGCCGAGAAAGAGGACTTCAGCCAAACGCCGCAGGGGGCTGCAGAGGACCCGGCCGCCTACTTTTGCCCGCAGGCCGCGCCAGTCAGTCCCTGGCCCCGGAAAAGACATGTGTTGGCCCTCCCGAAAGCGATGGGTATCCGGTGATGGACTCCCTTCCCGTGAAAATCACGGAGCAATCACATCGTACCTAACCCGTGGTGCCCGGCCTCTCCCTGCGCGTCCCTACCCGCTTCCCTGGATTATGGGCCTGATCACGATGTTCACCCGCCGGTTCATGGCGTCGACGGAATACGCGGGCCTTAACTCCCCGAACCCGATTGCCTGTATCCTGCGCCGATCCACGTTCATCCCGACGAGGGCATCCTCGACGGCAAAGGCGCGCCTCTCGGAGAGCTGTTGATTGTAATCCTCCGTGCCCGTCGAGTCCGTGTGCCCCTCCACGGTGATGGTCGTCTCCGGGTACCGGTTCAACACACCGGCCACCCTCCCCAGCTCATCATACCCACCCGGCTTGATCTCGGAGGAATCGAAGTCAAAGAGTATCTCGGATTTGAAGGTGGCCGTCAATACGTCCATCGTCCTCTGTTCGCCCGCCGCTTCAGACGCGGCTATCGCCTCCTGCGTCCTTTGAATGCTCACGGCCTCGGATTCCGCAAGCGCCTCGCGCAGCTCCCGCTCCTGCCTGTCCATGTAGGCCCCGATCTGGTTGCCGGCGATCCCGCCGACGACGGCACCGATGCCCGCACCTATGAGGGTGCTTCCCGTATCTCCCCCGATTGCCTGCCCGAGAACGGCGCCGACTCCGGCGCCGACCCCGGCACCGACCGCGGTGCCCTTCTCCTGTTTCGTTGCCGTCGCGCATGCAATAAGCGTAAGTGCAAGGAAAACGGTCATGATTGGAGAGACTAACCTTTTCATCATTCTCACCCCCATTTTTTCTCGAGCTGCCTGAAACACCCTATTTGACGTAGAAGTTTGAACAAAGATTCAACCCGAAAAAAGAGTATCAGAAGTTTCACGGGACGGAAAGGGAAAGGGTGATGGCACAGCGGAAAAGAAAATGTCAGCTTCAGATCCCTCCCGGGGCACCCTTCGAGAGGAGCCGGCGCGGGAGCCGTTTATAGAGGCAATAAAAAGGGCCGGCGTCGAAGGCGGGTTCGACCGAGAGGGGCTCCCCCTCTTCGGCTATCTCGGCCCTGAGCTCCCGGTCCAGCTGCCTCTGGAAAAAGGAGGAGAGGAGCAGGTAGCAGGTGAGGAAGGTGACGAGGAATGATACGGTGAAGATAACCGCGTACCACAGGGTGAGCCTCAGCGCCAGCGATCCCCCCAACTTACGCATCTTCTCTGAGGACATACCCCGCTCCCCGTATGGTGTGGATCAGTTTATTCGTAAATCCCCGGTCGATCTTGTCACGCAGCCTGCTGATGCGAACCTCCACCACGTTCGTCTGCGGGTCGAAATTATAGTCCCACACGTGCTCCATGATCATGGTTTTGGAAACGACGACCCCTGCGTTGCGCATGAGATACGAAAGGAGGGCAAACTCACGGGGCTGGAGGTCGATCCGCTCCCCTGCCCGCGTGACCTCGCGGGAAAGGAGGTTCATGGAAAGATCGCCCACGGTGAGGCTGGTGGGCTCCGCCGCCCCGCTTGCCCTGCGCATGATCGCCCGCACCCGGTCTGCGAGAGACCTCCGCGCACTCAGGATAATCACGGGCGTGTTCACGTTTTCCCGGCGAAGCTCCTCGATGAGCGCCGTGCCATCTTTTTTCGGCAACATGATATCCACGATCGCCGCATCGTAGGGCTCGGTGAGAGCCATGTCGAGGCCCTGCTCCCCATCCGTCACGTGGTCCACCGCAAAGCCCGCCTCTTTCAGCCCCTTCTTGATGAAGGAGGCAATCTTCAGATCGTCCTCGACCAGCAGTATCCGCATTTGCCACAGACTCCATCGCGCTTTTATACCTTCCGCCCTTCGCGGAAGAAACCCGATTTGTCATAGCACAGGAAGGTAACCGGAAAATTACCGCAATATTACCGTTTTGTAATGTAAGAAGCGGGCAGGGCCCGATACGGTCAGAAGGAGCCGGTCCCGCGCCGGCCATCGAGCAGGCGTATCAGCGGGGGCGCCCGCGAGAGAGCAGGCAGGGGATTCCTTGACCGTTTGCTTTTTTAAATAGCACAATTGCCCGTATAATACAGGGAGGCACCGGTTTTAGGTCCCAAAACAGGAAAATTGTAGGAATGAGATATGAAAAACGCTAAGAACTTCAGGCCCTTTGACGCCCGGCCCGAAAGGTTCGGCTTCCGCACCCTCCTTTTGATCCTCCTGGCCCTCCTTGTGCTCTGGCTGTTCTTGCAGCGGTCGGAAAGGCCGAAGCTCGACCCCGACGCAAAACCCCGCGTCGTCGCCGCACGGGGGAATCTTGCGGAGGACGAGAAAAACACCATCGACATTTTCCAGAACGTGGCGGACTCCGTCGTATTCATAACCAGCGTCGAGTTCAGGCAGAGCTGGTTCACCCTGAACGTCTACCAGATACCGAAGGGGACGGGCTCGGGGTTCGTGTGGGACAAAGAGGGACGAATCGTTACGAACTACCACGTCATCGAGGACGCAAACCGCATCGAGATAACCCTCTCCGACCAGTCCGTGTGGAAGGCCAGCCTCGTCGGCGCCTCCTCCGACAAGGACCTGGCCGTCCTGGCGATATCCGCACCTCCCGAGAAGCTGAAGCCCATACCCCTGGGCGATTCGGACAACCTCCTGGTGGGCCAGAAAGTCTACGCCATCGGCAACCCCTTCGGCCTCGACCACACGATGACATCGGGGATCGTGAGCGCCCTGGGAAGGGAGATCGAATCGGTTACGGGGAGGAAGATAGACGGCGTGATCCAAACGGACGCGGCGATAAACCCGGGCAACTCCGGAGGGCCCCTCCTGGACAGCGCCGGGAGGCTCATCGGGGTCAACACCGCCATATACAGCCCGTCGGGGGCGAGCGCGGGGATCGGCTTCGCCGTGCCCGTGGAGGATGTGAACCGCATCATCCCGGAAATCATCCGCTACGGGAGGGTCATCAGGCCCGGGATCGGCGTCTCCATCGCCCACGAGAGCCTGGCCCGCAGGCTCGGCATCAGGGGGATTCTGATCATCGACGTCCTGCCGGGCAGCAGCGCCGAGGCCGCCGGCCTCCGGGGGACACGCAGGAGCGGGGCCGACATCATCCTGGGCGACATCGTGATCAAGTTCAACGGCAAGGAGGTCAAGACCCCCGACGAGCTGCTCAACGAATTCGAAGACCGCCACGTGGGGGACGTGGTGACCCTGGGGATCCTGCGGGAGGGGGAGGAGATAGCCATCGAGGTGAAGCTGGAGGAGGTGGGGTGAGTGGCTCATATGGAATGCGGAGTGGGGAATAAAAACGGTTTGCAGTTAACGGTTTCCGGTTAAACCAGAAACGAGAAACCAGAAACGAGAAACGAGAAACTGGTTTCTCGGGACCCGGAATCCGGGACTACCAATTACTTTCTTCACAGTCTACAGTTCATGGTAATCCGGAATGCTGATTGCGGAATGAGAACCGCAAACCGCGGGGAGCAGAGAGGCCGGCGGGATAATTATTCCGGCAAGCGGCGCTCCGCCCGTTTCACCAGAGGTTGGCGGCAGCCTGCACGCTTCCCCGTTCGGACAGGGTAATGGCATCCCTGACGCACGCGGCCCGGCATATGCCGCACCCGTAGCAGCGGCGGGGATCGATATCCACTTTTTCCCGGGCTGCGCTGTACCCCACGGCACCGAACTGGCACGCCGTCATGCAGGAGCGGCACCCGTTGCAGAGATCGGGGTCGACCCCGGCCACGTGCTCGGCCCGGAACATGACGGGAACCTCGTGCTGAAGCTGGGCCTGCATGGCAAAGCAGTCCGTCCGGTCGCAGTTGCAGATCCCCCCGATGAAGGGGGTGCCGAAGGTCCACACCGTGTGGCACATGCCCTCACGCTCGTGGTCGCGAAACAACGCGAGCGCCTCCTCCTTGCTGAGCCTCTCCAGTCCCGCCGTGTCGGGCCCGGTCAGGTGGGGGGGCTGAAGGTCCCGCACCAGCTCTTCGAACGCCCCCATGTCGGGAGCCATGCTCACCCCGTAGCAGTACCTCGCCTCGGTCCTGATCCCTACGTGGCGGCAGATGCAGGCGATGCGAACGATGGAGCCCACGAAATTAAAGATGCGCTCCACGTCCTCTATCGGCACCACCTGGCCGAAGTGGTCCCTCCTCATCTGTCTCGACACGTGCCACGATACGGCACGCCTGACGAAACGGGGCGCGGAGTCGAGTCTCCTCATCCTCTCCATCTCCGCCTCGAGGGAGTCGGTATTGCTAAAAAAATCGGTGATGAGCTTCCGCCGCCTGAGGTCGCTCAGAAGATCCTCGGAGTAGTTCTTCGCCCGCAGGTACCACTTCTCACCTTCACCATGCTTGTGGCAGAAATCGCACATGTGGCCCTCCTTTCT
>WVXK01000075.1:52297-59863 GCA_011773515.1 Deltaproteobacteria bacterium | reverse complement strand
CATATTGTTGTATACTCAAGGGGTGCACCCGATGGGAGGAACGCGATGGGAAAGAGCCTGTTCATCAGGGACCTGAAAAATATGGAAAGTGCCCTGATCTTTTCGGACAACTTCCTCGTCACGAGCAAATCGCTTTTGAAGACGAATGCGGGGAAACCCTACCTGAGCATCACGCTCAAGGATGCGACGGGGGAGATCGACGGCCGGGTGTGGGATAACGTGGAAGAGATATCATCCCGTTTTGGATCGAACGACTACGTTCAGGTATCGGGTTCTCTCGTGACACACCAGGGAAAACACCAGGTGAAGATCCTCAATCTCACGAGGGTCGAAGCGGAAGAGGTCGACCCCGGCGACTTCCTCGCCTCCACGACGAAGTCGATCGACGAGATGTGGCAGGGCCTGAGCGGGCTCATCGAATCCCTGGCAGATGAGAGCCTGAAAGCATTCCTGAAAGAGTTTTTCTCCTCGAGCGACATAGCGGTAAGGGTAAAGACGGCGCCGGCGGGTAAAATTCTCCACCACGAGTTCATCGGCGGCCTCCTCGAGCACATCCTTTCTGTCGCCACGATATGCGATTTCCTCTCCAGCCACTATCCCGGGGTAAACAGGGACATGCTCCTTGCGGGAGCGATCCTGCACGATATCGGGAAGATTCACGAGCTGTCTTACGACAAAGCGATCGATTACACGGACGAGGGTAAACTGATCGGCCACATCGTCATGGGAGCGGAGATGGTGTCGAAAGTCGAGGAGCGGAAAAAAATTCTCGGCGAGGAGAAGGAGATGCTTCTCAAGCACATCATACTCTCCCACCACGGAGAGCTGGAATACGGGTCGCCGAAGCGCCCCAAGACCCTGGAGGCGCTGATCGTCCACTTCGTGGAGAACCTGGATTCCAAGGTGAGCTCCTTCCTCTCCGTCATCGAGAAATCGGAAGGGGACGAGACCTGGTCCGACTACCAGCGGATGTTCAACCGGTTCCTCTACGTGAAGAGGGATGAGGAGTGAGAGTCTTTGTTTAAAAACATATATCCGTGGTAATTTGGAATGCGGAATTCGGAATGCGGAATGAAAACAGTTCAGAGTTCACAGTTTCCGGTTAACGAGAAACCAGAAACGAGAAACCAGAAACGGAATGGTAGTGCTGGGTGCTGAATAATAACAGTTTCCGGTTCAACGAGAAACGAGAAACCAGAAACGAGAAACTGGTTTCCCGGGACCCGGGACTGCTTAATTCCACAATCCGTAATACAGCTGAAACTGCCTATTTGGTCTCAGCGGCTTCGACCGATATGAGCTCCACCTCGAAGATGAGGGTGCTGTTCGGCCCGATTACCTGCCCGGCGCCGCGCTCCCCGTAGGCAAGCTCGGGGGGTATGAAGAGCTGGTACTTCGCCCCCGGTTTCATGAGCTGGAGCCCCTCCGTCCAGCCCTTGATCACCCGGTTCAGCTGGAAGGTTGCCGGCTGCCCCCTCTTGTAGGAGCTGTCGAACTCGGTTCCGTCGATGAGCGTCCCCCGGTAGTTGACGGTGACGGTGTCCGTCGCCTTCGGCGGGTCTCCCTCTCCCTCGTTCATTACCTTGTACTGGAGGCCGCTCGCCGTGGTCGTGACACCTTCCTTCTTCCCGTTCTCTGCCAGGAACGCCTTCCCGTCTGCGAGGTTCTTTTCGCCCGCCTTCTTCATCTCCTCCTGCTGTGCCGCCATGACCTTTTCTCTCAGGTCGGCCAGCGTGCTGCTCATATCCTCACGGGTCATCGCGGGCTCGGATTCTGTCAGGGCATCCTGAACGCCTCTCGCGAGGATTTCCGGATCGAGTTCAACCCCCTGGCGTTTGAAGTCGCTGCCAACCTGAAAACCGATGCTGTAGCTGACCTTGTCCTTTTCCTCTTTCAGTTCAGTTTTATCCTCCGCACGGGCGGTGCCGAAAAGAAGCGTTGTGGTGAGTACAGCCGTAAATAGGTATTTCATCATGTTTTTTTCTCCTCGAAAGTTCGTCTGCATGCATGTTACCACTGGTAGGACCCAGGGGTATGGAAAATCTGCAGCCGGCATCAGTTATGGCGTTCACGGTATTTTAAGCCAGGAAAGATCATCTTGCAAGGTCAGCCACCCTTTACACTCTAAGGTAGTCCCTGGGTTCTGCAGCTGACTCCCGAGCAGGACCGGGGAAAAAGAGTGATTCCCGAATAGACGGCCGGTATGCCTCCGAATGAAAAATAGCCTGTTATTAAATGAGAAATCAGAAATTGTAAATTTATCTCTTATTCCCCAGGAAATCGGAAACCGGGAGTCAGGACACTACCTCTGGTATGTGCGCACGATGGCCATAGCGGCCCGTATCCCGTCCACGGCGGAACTGACGATCCCTCCCGCATATCCGGCTCCCTCCCCGGCGGGATAGAAACCTCTCAGGGATATGGACTCCATGCCGGCCCCCCGGGTGATCCGCACGGGAGACGAAGTCCGGGACTCCACGCCGTAGACGTTGGCACTTTCGCTGACATAGCCTTTCATCCTCCTGTCGAAACGCCCGATCCCCTCCACGAGGTCCTCATAAAGACTCGACGGGAGGGCCCTCCTCAGGTCACCGGCAATCCTCTCCCCCCCTGCCCACCTTCCCGCCGCCGGTTCGATCTTTCCCTGGCGTGACAGGAAGTGAGTAAGGGAGGATGAGACGAGCCCATACCGCTCACCCGCCGCCCTGAACAGCGACTGTTCGAGCTTGCGCTGAAACGCGATCCCGTCAAAAATGCCTCTCCCGTAATCTTCCGGACCCACGGCAGCGACGATGCCGCTGTTTGCGTAGCCCGTCATTCTCCTGGTGGGGCTCATCCCGTTTACCACGAGGTCGCTGCCCTCCGATGAGGAGAGGATGACGAAACCCCCCGGACACATGCAGAAGGAGTAGACCGCCCTGCCCCTCGACGTGGTCACGGCAAGGCGGTAATCGGCAGGGGGAAGGCAGCCGCACCCCGCATGCTCCCCGTACTGGATCTCATCAATGAGGGGCTGGGGATGCTCGACCCGTATCCCGACCGCGAAGGGTTTCCCCTCGAGGGCGACCCCTCTTCTCTCGAGCATGGGGTAGTTGTCCCGCGCCGAGTGGCCCGGGGCAAAAACAACCTCTCTCACCGGAATCTCGTCACCGCTGTCGATGAGCAACCCGGCCACCCCACCCCCGGATACCCGCACATCGACCACCGCACTTTCGAAGAGAAAATCAACACCCATCCGGGAGAGCCGCTCCCGGAAGCGTCGGACCACCTTTCTCAACCGGTTCGTCCCCATGTGGGGTTTCGCCTTCCTTACCAGCTCCGGTCCCCCACCCAGTTCACTGAACGTATCGATGACCAAGCGCGCCTCCGGTGCCCTCATCCTCGTCGTGAGCTTTCCGTCGGAAAAGGTGCCTGCCCCACCCTCGCCGAACTGGATGTTGCTCTCCTTTTTAAGGACGCCCTC
This sequence comes from Deltaproteobacteria bacterium, assembly GCA_011773515.1. Lineage (NCBI taxonomy): Bacteria > Pseudomonadati > Myxococcota > Myxococcia > Deltaproteobacteria bacterium. The sequence goes on along the minus strand of WVXK01000075.1, from coordinate 56,400 downwards.
CCTCCAGAACCGTGACACATCCCTTGCCCTCTCCTCTACCTTCTTCCCCCTCTCGATCAAAACGACGGGGAAACCGAAGTGTGCAAGGGTATAGGAAGCGAAAAGCCCCGCCGGGCCGCATCCCACCACGGCCACCGGGTATTCGGGGATACGGGCATTCACCGCGGGCAGCCGGTAGGGGTGAGGGAGCCCCGCGACCAGTCTTGCCTTACCCTTCCCGGCTATCTTCTCCTCAAGGTTTCCGTCCGAGAGGGCGATTATTACGTTGTAAACGAAAAAAACACCCTTCTTTTTTCGCGCGTCGATGCTCTCCCTGACGACATATAACTCCTTTATCTCCCCCGCCGGAACCCCTATAATCGAGGATATGCCATCCGTAAGCGATACCTCGGGCAAACATGCGGGGATTCTTATCTCGTCTATTCTCAGCATGTTCCGGAACAGGCCTCACTTATCGCTTCGACATTTTTTAACCGTGCTCATCGCTGTGCTGCTCATAACCCCGGGGTGCTCGACACTGGTGAAGCAAACCTTCCGCGAACCACAAGTGCGGGTCATCTCGCTGATGTTTGAGGAAAACCCCCCTCACGCGTCTCTTGCCGCCATTCCCCTCACCGTTACCCTCGAAGTGAACAACCCGAACGCCTTCTCCATAAAAGCCAAATACCTGACCTACACGGTTACGGCGGGGGAGGAAATCCTCGCATCGGGAGAAAAATCGGAACTTATCGAGATCCCCCCCGATATGACGAGCAACATCGATATCCCCGTAACCGTTTCCCTCGAGCCGATCATACGCTCCCTTTCCCGGGCGGCAAAAAACCTGGATATATCGGTGACCGCATACGGCTCCATGACGCTTGCCTCCTTCCTGGGGGACGTGAAAATCCCGTTCAGGAAACACTTCAGGAAAAACCTGCGCTCCCTTATCCTCCCCTGATAGGCGGCCACGTGCTCAGATGAGATGGGCGTTGACACCCGCGGGTGGACTGTCCCCGCGAAGCACGGCCAGCAGGTTATCCACGCAGAGCCGGGCCATATCCTCCCGAGCATCTCTCGTCGCGCTGCCTATGTGGGGAAGGAGAACGGCGTTTGGAAGGCCGAAGAGGCCCGGGTGGATCTCCGGCTCCTTCTCGTACACGTCGAGCGCGGCCCCCCGTATGACGCCCTTTTTCAGGGCATCGACGAGATCTGCCTCCCTGACGACCTCCCCCCTGCAGATATTTATCAGGCACGCCTCCCGCTTCATCAGGGCGATCTCATCTTTTCCGATCATCTCCCGGGTGTCATCGGTCAGGGATGCCGCCAGCACGACGAAATCAGAAAGCCCGAGCAATTCCGGGAGGCTTCTGTATCCGGCGCCGAGCTCCTTTTCCAGACCCGGATCAACCCTGTTTCTGTTGTGGTAGAGCACCTTCATATCGAAGCCCAGGGCCCTCCTGGCGATGGCGGACCCGATCTTTCCCATGCCGACGATGCCGATCGTTTTGCCCCACACGGGCACTCCCAGGAAGAGGTAGGGGTCCCACCCCAGGAAGTTACCGCCGGCGGTAAAATTGTGCGCCCCGGCAAGGTCCCTCGCGATTGCAAGAAGCATGGTAAAAGCCATATCGGCCGTGGCATCGGTCAAAACATCGGGCGTATTGCACACGATAACTTTCCGCCTGGTGGCTTCCTGCACGTCTATGTTGTTGTATCCTACGGCGTAATTCGAAACCACTGCAAGGCGGCTTCCCGCTTTTTCCATGACCCGCACGTCTATGAGATCGGCGAGGGTGGACACGATTCCGTCAACCTCCGTAAGCGCGTGCAAAAGCTCCTTCCTCTCGAGGGTTCCTTCCCCCGGCATGTTGACCACGTGGCAAGATTCACGCAGCTCGTCAAAGGCCCTCCCCGGCAACTTCCTGGTGACAAACACACGCTTTTTCTTCATATCCCCCCCTTGTTCGCTTATTGAGACTTAATATTCTATTATAATTGCCACAAGGGGAAAAAAACGTTCAGGGGCCGGGAATTTACCTTGACCAGGATGAAGGAAAACGCGCGTTTCTATCCGAAAACGATGATGATCCCGAACAGCGAGTTCGTGACTCCCGCAGCGGCCTTTGCCGCATACCTCGCCGGGGGGCTGCTTCTGTTCGCGGGCAGCCGGACGGGCGCCTTCCTTCTCCTGTCTCTCGGGGTTACCGTCAACATACTGGACGCGTACACCTTTCCGATCCTGAACAGGCTGTCGGGAAAAAGAAAGAGCATCCTTTTTGGTTCACCCGGGAAAAGGGGGGAGCCGGAAAGTCCCGGTGCCGTCTTTTTCCTCTCCGCATCACCCGGAGACGAAGGCCGAAAAAAAAAACGGACCCTCTACCGGATCGGCTTCTTCGGGGGGGCAACCCTCTTTCTCTCTTCGATCGCCAGGCTCATCGTCATCGACATCCATCCGCTTGCTATCGCCGCAGGTTCGGCGCTTGCCGCGGCGGGTCTCTTCTCTCGGGGGCTCTATCGGGACGAAAGCGGCCCTGACGGCCACCTTCAGGAAAAGCTGGAAACGGTCGTTACGGGGCTTACCGGCGACCGGCGATTCCGATCGTGGGTCGTGGTGGTCACGGAAAGCCACTCCCAGACGAGAGCGTTTCTCTCCCGGTACCGCAGATACCTCCTCGGCGCACCCTGCATCTTCCTCTGTTTCTCGGAAAGACGGGGCGAGCGGGAGTGCTCCGTACCGCGCTCCCTGGCCACCCTGACCGGGTACCGTACCCACTCCCCGCTCGCAAGGGCAATTGCCCGGATCACCGCGGACACCGGCCTCTTGGTTTCGAGCGAAAAAAGGGGGATCGACCTGAACTGCCTGTGCGCCCTCGCGCGGGGCTTCCGGGCGGCATCGATAACGTTCTCCACCCGTATCCGGGCGCCCCTCCTTCTCGATATTCTTTTGAAAATAAACGCGTTAAACTATAAGGAGGAAGACCCGGGATGATTATCGGCGTTCCAAAAGAGATCAAGGCCCATGAAAACAGGGTGGCCATGACCCCCGGCGGGGCCCGCGAACTTGCGTCCGACGGGCACCGGATCCTCATCGAAAAAAACGCGGGTGCGGGGGCGGGCTTCAGCGACAGGGAATACGAAGAGGCGGGCGGAGAGATCCTGGACGCCGGGGCCATCTGGGACAGGGCAGAGCTCATCGCCAAGGTGAAGGAGCCCCTCCCCGCGGAATACAATCTGCTGAAAGAGGGCCAGACGATCTTCACCTTCCTCCACCTTGCGGCGGATCTCAACCTCACCAAAACCCTCCTGGATAAAAGGGTGACGGGGCTGGCCTACGAGACGGTGACCGACGAGAAGGGGAACCTCCCCATCCTGCGGCCGATGAGCGCGATCGCCGGTGCCCTCTCCATCCAGGCAGGCGCCACGGGCCTTGAAAAACCGAAGGGCGGCAGGGGCGTCCTCCTCACGGGGCTCCCGGAGACGAAACCGGCAGCCGTGACCATCGTGGGGGCGGGCACCTCCGGGAGGATGGCAGCCCGCGTTGCATCGGGAATGGGCGCAGACGTCACCGTCCTGGACATCCTTCCGGAAAAGCTGGAGCACGTCAGGGATTTAACCCAGCAAAAAGCAAAGACCCTCCTGTCCGGCAGGGAATCTCTCGCCCGAGAGGTTGAGCGCTCGGACCTCCTCGTGCTCACCGTTCTCGTGCCCGGATACCTTGCGCCCCGGCTGGTGACCAGGGAGCTGGTCTCGGCCATGAAGGCGGGAGCCTGTATCGTCGACATCAGCATAGACCAGGGAGGCGCCGCCGAAACATCACGCCCCACTACCCTTGCGGATCCGTACTTCACTGAAGAGGGCGTGGTGCACTACTGCGTGACGAACATGCCATCGGCCGTCCCGCTGACTTCCACGAGGGCGCTGACTTCCATGACCCTCCCCTATCTAAAAAAGCTGGCATCCTCCGGCGTAATCGCCTGCGTGCGCAAAGACCAGGGCCTGAAAAACGGCGTGAACACCCACAGGGGTCAGATAACGTGCAAAGGGGTGGCAGAGGCTTTTTCGCTGGAGTACATGCCCATCGAGAAGATCCTGTAACAATCCCAAGAATGGTAATGCGGAAT
>WVXK01000075.1:40855-52253 GCA_011773515.1 Deltaproteobacteria bacterium | reverse complement strand
CGAGAAACGAGAAACTGCATCAACTTCGTATGGCACGTTTGCCTTTGAAATTGAGCGAAATGGTATTATAGTATCCTCATCTCAGCATTCGTGTGATGGATTGATTCCACACATTTACAATCAATAAGGAGGGTGAAATGGCCATAAAAGTGGGTATTAACGGTTTCGGAAGGATCGGAAGGTCATTTTTGAGAATTGCAACGAAGCACAAAAACATCAACGTTGTCGCCGTGAACGACCTCACCGACGCGAAGACCCTCGCCCACCTGTTCAAGTACGATTCCGTGCACGGAACATTTCCGGGCAAAGTAAGCTTCAAGGGTGATTCCCTCGTGGTAAACGGGAAACCGGTCAAAGTGTTCTCGGAAAAGGACCCGGAAAAGCTTCCCTGGAAGAAGCTTCGGGTAAGCGTCGTCCTCGAAGCCACGGGAATTTTCCGCGACCAGCAGGGTGCGGGAAAGCACCTGAAGGCAGGGGCGAAAAGGGTTATCATATCGGCGCCGGCAAAAGACCCGGACATCACGATCGTCCTCGGGGTCAACGAGGACCAGTTTGACCCGAAGAAGCACAGGATCATCTCGAACGCGTCGTGCACGACCAATTGCCTTGCCCCCGTGGTCAAAGTGATAAACGATACATTCGGGATCGAGCGCGGTCTCATGACCACCATCCACGCCTACACGAATGACCAGAGAATACTCGACCTCCCCCACAAGGACCTGAGGAGGGCGCGCGCCGCTGCCCTTTCAATGATCCCCACCACGACGGGAGCCGCCACGGCTGTCACGCTGGTGATACCCGAACTCGCCGGCAAGCTCGACGGCATGGCAATGAGGGTCCCCACGCCGAACGTCTCCGTGGTAGACTTCACGGCGCAGGTAAAAAAGAAGGCCACGGCCGAGAAGGTAAACAGCGCCATGAAAAAAGCCGCCAGGGGAAAGATGAGAAAAATCCTGAAGTACAGCGACGAACCGCTCGTCTCAACCGATTTCAACCACACTCCCTATTCGAGCATCGTCGATGCGCCCTCCACGAATGTCGTGGATGGGAACCTGGTAAAAGTGCTCGCCTGGTACGATAACGAGTGGGGTTACGCAGCCCGGTGCGTCGACCTGGTCGATCTCATCGGAAGATGAGGGAAGGGACGGCATGAGAAGACCCGTAATCGCCGGAAACTGGAAGATGAACAAATCCACCGGGGAGGCAGTCGCTTTCGCCAGAGAGCTGGTCCCGAAGGTGGCAGGCGTGGGAGAGGTGGACATTGTTCTGGCACCCCCCTACACGTCGCTTGCCTCCCTCACCGCGGAACTTTCGGGAACAGGCATAAAGGTGGCCGCACAGAACCTGCACTTTGCCGACAGCGGGGCATACACGGGCGAGGTTTCCGCCGGAATGCTTCTCGACCTCGGGGTTACCCACGTGATCATCGGCCACTCCGAGAGGAGGCAGTACTTCGGCGAAGAGGACGACACGGTGAACCTGAAAGTAAAAGCGGCTATCGCAAAGGGCCTCGTCCCCATCGTCTGCGTTGGCGAAACCCTGGAGGAGAGGGAAAAGGGCGAAACGAAGAATGTGGTCCGGATACAGGCGGAGGGAGGTCTCAGGGATGTCTCTTTCACCGATCCTTCCTCCCTCGTCATCGCCTATGAGCCGGTCTGGGCGATCGGGACGGGGAAGACCGCCACGCCGGACCAGGCGCAGGAAGTCCACGAGTTCATACGGGGGCTCCTCGTGAACCTCTTCGGTGAGGAAGCGGCCAGGAGCATACGGATCCTCTACGGGGGTTCCGTGACGCCGGACAACATAAAGTCGCTCATGGCGGAGGCCGATATAGACGGCGGCCTCGTCGGCGGGGCAAGTCTTTCCCCCGCGTCATTTGAAAAACTGGTAAAATTTTACCTGTAAGGGAGGTTTTTAAAAACAGATGTACACGTTCCTGATAGTCGTCCACGTGATCGTCTCGATCGTCCTGATCGCCGTGGTCCTGATGCAGACCGGAAAAGGCGCCGAATTAGGCGCCGTGTTCGGCGGTTCTTCGTCCCAGACGATCTTTGGACCCGCAGGCCCGGCAGGGGCGCTCGGTAAGATAACCGCCGGGGCTGCGATCATATTCATGCTGACCTCGCTCATCCTGGCATACATGAGCGGTTCAGCCCCCAAAAAGACGCTGATGGAGGACGTGCCCGCACAGACGGAGACGGCACCTCCCGTCAGCGTCCCGCCACTGCCCCAGTCACTTCCCGGGCCGGTGGAAGCACCTGCGCCACCCCCCTCCAAATAGGGGGGCAAACGTTCCGGAAGCCGTTCAGCCCCTCCGGGGTATTTCCTGGTTTTCACGGAAATCCTTCCGCACCCTGACGGTGAGGGCGTGGGCCAGCCGTATCGGTTCGGGAATCCTGTACCTTCCCGTTGCAGAGAGCGCCACAGAGACTGCCGACTCGACATCCGCAAGGTGTCCGGGAGAGATGAACATGGGCTTTTTCCCGTCTCTCGTCCGAACGGCGGCACCCACCTTCTCCTCCCGGTGATAGAGGAAGGTATACGCCCCCTTTTCCCGCGAGGGCTCCTCGTATTCCCCCACGAGCCGCTTCTTGGCACAGCCGATTGCGGGCAGGCCGGAGACGACGCCTATGTGTGAGGCGATGCCAAATCTGCGGGGGTGTGCCGTGCCATGGCCGTCGACGAGAAAAAGGTCCACGGGGACGGTGAGAAGAGCGACCGTTCTCAGGATTGAGGGGGCCTCCCTGAAGGCGAGGTAACCCGGTATGTAGGGAAAATCCGTCTCATGGACGCTGAATTTTTCCTCAAGCAACTCGAGCCCCGGATACGAGAGGACCGCTGCGGTGGCGAATATCACGCTCCTGTCCCCGAGGTAGGAGACATCGACGCCGCAGACCGTCCTGATCCTATCGCGGTGAAGCGGCACCAGTCTGAGGGATTTTCTCAACCGTTCCTGAATCTTGCGGGCTTCCTCGATTCGGCGGGATCTCATTGCAACAAACAAAAGCCCCTGTGCTGCCGGGGCTTCTCTCGGTTTATTTTCTGAAACCTCAGTCCGCTTTCACTACATTGACGGCCTGAGGGCCTTTCGGTCCCTCTGAAATCTCAAACTCAACTTCATCCCCCTCCTTGAGGGTCTTGAAGCCTTCCGTCTTGATCGCGGAGAAGTGGACGAAAACATCCGGCCCGTCTTCCTGCTCGATGAACCCATACCCCTTGGTATCGTTGAACCACTTAACACGACCTTTTGCCACCTTGTCATTCCTCCTTTTATGAGTGTTCCATCGCCCGTGGCACGCATCATACCGTGCGCGAATAGAGGAATCCTATCACGCTCGAAAAAAGGGTGTCAAGAAAAATGGGAACGGGATGAAACGGTGCAGGAATGCCCGTTCTAACCGGGGCAGAACCGGCAGAAAGTGAGGATACGTCCGGAAACGGCCCACCACCCGCATTATTGAAGAACGGCCCGTCACGCGTCCTGAGAAAAAACATAAGATCAGAGCATCAGATAGCAGGGGGGCGGTTTTATTCTGATTTAACGTGCCTGTAGATATAGTAGATGATCCCCGCCAGGATTACGAGGCCGATCAGGAGATCGAAACGGTGGAAGTACTCCCGTAATACCGGCCAGTTTTCTCCGAGCTTGAGACCGATGTAGGCGAGCCCGAGGCACCAGGGGAAGGAGCCAAGGAGGGTGTAGATGGAAAATTTCGGAATGTTCATGCTCGAAACTCCAGCGGGAAATGCGATGAAGGTCCTGATAACCGGGAGCAGCCTGGCGAAAAATATCGTTATCTCACCATAATTGGTGAACCAGCGGTCGGCAGTTTCGAGATCTTTTCTGCTTATGAGGACGTACTTGCCATACTTTTCGATAAGGGGCCTGCCGCCGTATTTCCCCAGGTAATATGCGGGTATCGACCCGACAAGGCACCCAATCGTTCCCGCAAGGGAGACCTCGAGGAGCGTAAAACGCCCCTGAGACACCAGATAGCCGGAAAACGGCATTATTACCTCAGACGGCAGAGGGATGCAGGCGCTTTCAATCCCCATGAGCAGCACGATGCCCGGCAGCCCGAGAGTGGAGATGACGGCAATGATGAAGAGGCTGAGTATTTCAAGAATTCTGTATACCACCTGGTTTCTGACCCCCTCGGCCATTTTTCACGAGATGATATACACTTATCGTATGAAAGTCGATACAAATTTAGTTTGAAATTATTGTCAGGTAAAGATATGAAGGACTTTCTTGTGGTAGCGCTCCTCCAGATCCGCCGTCTTTGCAAGGTATCCTGCAATCTTCTTGAAACCCGACGGGTCGTAGTTCTCGCTCAGCTCCCTGAACGAGGAGGCAACCTCGCTCCAGCTCGAAGCGATCCGGGACATATCGTCGACCAGCCCGGACGTGAAAAAGTCTTTCGTCCTCTGAGCGGCAGAGATCAGAAACCCGGTGTACATGTTCCGGAAAAACCCGCCCCCCGTTCCTCTCTTCTCGATAACCTGATAGGCGAAGCGCGCCGCAAAATCGGGTGTCTCGCTCTTTTCATGCCACCCCGGGAGATCGAGGATTGCCCTGAGCATTCCGGGAAGTCCCGTCATCGGGTCTTCCGGAAAAAGCATCTTCTTTGAACAGTTTACCGCCGCCTGGACGAACCCCTCTTTCCCGGGCATCACCGGTGTGCCCGTGATTACCGCGGAGCAGTGGGGCACGGCAAAAGGCGGAATCGCCGATTCCCTTGCCACCTTGAGGGAGGAAACGGGTATCTCCATGGGGGCCGGAAATTCCGAGTCGGAGATATAGGCGACCCCGTCGGGACCGTACCCGGCAAGGACCACCCGGTGGCCGGAAAAATGGGTGCCGCTCGAAAAATAATCGAGGAATCTTATATCCGTGTTGATCAGAACGGGGTTTCCCGTATCAAGGCTCCTCCTGGAGAAATCCCAGGCATCCTCCCCGTTTTCCGCAAGGTCCTGCTCAAATGTGAGGCCGAGGCGGCGGGCGAGGACCTCCTCGAGGTCCAAAGGCCTCCCGTGGATGGTGATATAGGGGGGCACACCCTGGTTTTCCACGTAGATGAAGCTCAGCCCTTCCCCGAGGCCGAAGAGCACCTCTTCGGGGTAGTCCTCACCGAGAAACCGTATCACGTTTCGCATCGCCGTTGAGCCGCAGTGAATTCCTGCGCGGTGCACGTAGCCGGGAACCAGTCTCATACTCCCCCCGGAGCGACGTTTTCCCTATGATACCAAATATCCAGGGCCACTCGACGGGGGAAGTGAAACAGGATACAATTCTCTCCCAGAGAGGGAAAAAAGGAGACGGGAAGGAACATTGGAGAGCGAACAGGGATACAAAGGGTTCTGGGACCTGCTCGACGACGCCAGGGGAGTCCTCGTGCAGGTAACCTTCGCCGTTTTGATCTTCTCCATCATATCCTACCTTCTGTCGGAGAGAATCCTCACCGTCCTTCTGAAGTTTTTACGGATGCAGCCCGTCTCGTACGCCCCCCAGGAGGCGATACTCTCCGTGCTGAAACTCTCCCTGTACAGCGGCATCGTGCTCTCATTTCCCGTTGTCTCCGCAATTTCGCTGCGGTTCATCGTGAGAAAGATACACCCCGGCTACCTGAAGTGGGTACCCGTTTTCATCGGTGCATCGCTCGTGCTCTTTGCCGCAGGAATCGCCCTCTGCTACTATATCCTTCTCCCCGCAGGGATCGGATTTCTCCTTTCCTTCGGAACCGATACGATGGAACCGAGCTTATCTATCGGGAACTATGTCGATTTCTGCTCATTCTTTCTCATTGCCACCGGCCTGGCTCATCAGGCGCCCCTGATCTCGTACCTGCTTGCCAGGGCGGGTCTGCTCTCGCCCGGCTACTTCAGGGGAAAACATCGCTACGCCGTGCTCATCTGCTTCATCCTGGCGGCGCTGGTGACGCCGACGCCGGACGTCTACAACATGACCCTGATGGTGATACCCCTCCTCCTGCTCTACTTCGCCTCTGTGCTCGTCGTTCTGGTGGCATGGAAAAAATAGTCGATTTCCCGTTGAAAATGTACGATAAATAAATACAATTGCCACTATGGCGAAAAAAGACGGAAAAAAACAGCTCGGGCCGGCGAGGATTCTCCCGCTCGGGTTCCTCATGATGATCGGGGTCGGAACCATTCTCCTCTCCCTCCCCCTGTCCTCATCATCGGGGAAGGCCATTCCCATCGTGGATGCCCTTTTCACCGCCACGTCCGGCGTGTGCGTCACGGGGCTCATCACCAAGAACACAGCCGTCGATTTTTCCCTCTTCGGGAAAATCGTCATCCTCATCCTGATCCAGGCGGGGGGGCTGGGATACATGACCCTCTCCACGATAATCGCCCTCCTGATCGGGAAGAGGATATCCCTCCAGGACAGGCTGCTCATAGCCGAGGCATACAACGTCCTCTCCCTGGGGGGGCTCGTGCGGTTCACCAAGACCATATTCAAGATTACCATCGCCATGGAGTTTCTCGGGGCATTCGTCCTCTTTTCCCGCTGGCTGACCCAGATGGACCCCAAAGACGCTTTTTTTCACGCTGTTTTTCAGTCCGTCTCGGCCTTCAACAATGCGGGTTTTTCGACTTTTTCGGACAACCTCCTCCCCTACCGGCACGATCTCACCGTCAACCTCACCATCATGATACTCGTGATCATGGGAGGAATAGGCTACATCGTGTTCAGCGATACCTACCGTTTCCTGACGGGACAGGTGGTGAAGCTCTCCTTCCATTCGAAGATGGTATACACCACAACGGCGATTTTGATCGGCGGGGGAACCATCGTATTCTTCCTGGTGGAATCGGCCAACCCGGGATCGATCGGTGCGCTTCCCATACCGAAAAAAATCCTCGCCTCCATCTTTCAGTCGGTGACCACGCGGACGGCCGGGTTCAACACCGTCGATATTTCCGCGCTGACCCAGCCCACTCTCTTTCTGTTCATGCTCCTGATGTTCGTCGGTGCCTCCCCCGGCGGAACGGGGGGCGGCATCAAGACCACCACCTTCGCCGTCATGTGCACGGCCCTCTGGTGCACCATACGGGGGCAGAGAGACGCCACCGCCTTCAATAAGAAAATACCCGAGGAATCGGTGGCAAAATCATTTTTCATCGCCATGTCAGCGGTGTTCTTCCTCCTTTTCTTCACCATCCTGATCCTCGGGGTGGAAAAGACGCCCCTCATCCGGTGCCTCTTCGAAAGCGTCTCGGCCTTCGGTACCGTGGGCCTCTCTACCGGGGACGGCGGGAACCTCTCCTTTGTCGCCACCTACAGCCCGATCGGAAAAATGCTGACCACGGCCCTGATGTTCATCGGCCGGGTCGGGCCCCTCACCATCGGCGCTGCTTTTATTTACAAAGGAGGAGTTACGATGTATAAATATCCTGAGGGGAAAATTCTCGTAGGGTAGAGATGAGACAGTTTGCCGTCATAGGGCTCGGAAGGTTTGGCTTCAGCGTCGCCGAAAGCCTCATCAAGAAGGGTGCCCAGGTCCTTGCGATCGACAGGAACGAAGAGAAGGTCCAGGCGATCAGCGAGATCGCAACGTATGCCGTAACCCTCGATGCCACAGACGAAAGTGCCCTTAAATCAATAGGAATTCAAAACGTCGACGTTGCCGTCGTGAGCATCGGCGAGGACATCGAGGCGAGCGTTCTCGTGGTCATGATCCTGAAGGAAATGGGCATACGGGAGATCGTGGCAAAGGCCATAACGGACCTCCACGGGCGAATCCTGGTCAACCTCGGTGTAAACCGGGTGGTCTTCCCCGAGGGCGAGATGGGAAAAAGGCTCGCGAATTCCCTCGTCATACCGACGGTTATCGATTTCATCCAGCTGTCCGACGAATACAGCATCGTTGAAATACCTGCACCGGGCGAGTTCGAGGGCCAAACGCTCAAAGAGCTTGGAATCAGGGCCCGCTTCAATATGAACGTCCTGGCCATCAGGAGGAAAGTTCCCACCCTCGATGAGGACGGAGAAACTTCCTATGCCGAGGAGACGATCATGGCACCGAGCGCTGACGACAAGGTAGAGGCGGGGGACATCCTGGTGGTGCTCGGAGAAAACATGAAATTCCAGAAGCTCTCGAAGCTTCTGTAAGAGGGGTTTCTCGAAGAATGGACAGCAAGGACGAGAAAAAGCAGGACAGCGGTGCCGGCGAAGACAGGCAAACGGGAAAAGAGCCGAAGAGTATAGAAACCTTCATCGATATCGCGAAGTTCTACTTCATCAACAAGAAGTACCGGGAGGCGCTGGAGAAATTCGAGCACTGCCTGTCCATTGACCCCGGCAACGAGGAGGTCTTGCTCAGCATCGGCCTGATACACGAAGTGAACAACGAGATCGAGAAGGCAAAGAACGTCTACCAGGCCATCCTGAAGAAAAACCCGGATAACAAAGCCGCCAAGGAGAAAATCAACAAGCTATCGGGCCTGTAATTCCCTCCCCTTTCTGTACGCGCGGACTGCCTTCAGGGCAAATAAATAGCCGGCAACACTCATGACGGTGGAAACGATCAGGTTTCCGGCGAGATAGATCAGCGTCGCTTTGGAAAACGTTCCCAGTTTGTCGCCCTTTTCCCACAAGGCAAGGATCTTTTGCGAATCTTCGGAGAAAACCACCCCCCCAACGGTAGCGCTCACAGACCAGAAAAAAGGCGTTGTCAGGGGATTCATGATAAGGGAGCCCACGACGGCCGATGCCCTGTTGAAGCGGAACAGGGACGCAAGGACGAAGGACAGGGGAATCGCTATCCCGAACGTGGGAAAGACGCCCAAAAATATTCCGAGGGAAAATCCCGCCGCGACTCTGTGGGGGGAGTCGTTGACCCTGACCAGGCGCAGCGCGATGTACCGGAGCCATCTCTGCCCCTTTTCGAGAATGTTTTTCCCCCGCATGTCACCGCCTGAAATTAGGACAAACCCGAGGTCAGTTCTGCGTTCTGAGCTCACAGTTCAGAGCTGCAAGAGATTCGGGTACCGGGAAAACGGTTTCGAGTTTCGAGTTCGACCGGAAACCGTTAACCGGAAACGGTAAACTGGTAACCGGAAACTGCAAACTGTTCTTATTCCCCATTCCGAATTACCATTCTCGCTGCTTTTTGTATCCCCGATCCTCATGCTTTGCCTAACAGCTGTTCGATTATACCATCGGGGAGGGCTGCCGCATTGAATGAAACCCGCGTCAGGACGCAACCGCCGTGGACCCGCTTCAACTCTTCAAGGTTGTGCCGTGATGCCTCGTCCGGGGTTGCCGAAAGGTCGTTCAGGATGATTCCCCCCACCCTGATTCCGGAGCTTCTGAGCGTTTTCACGGTGAGCGCAACATGGTTCAGAACCCCGAGCCGGTTGGGGGCAACGACGATCACCTCCATGGCGAGATCCGACGCAAGATCGAGAAATGCGTAGCCGTCCACGATCTCAACCATGATCCCCCCCGCTCCCTCGACGAGAACCACGTCCCGCCGACCCATCTCGGCCAGTATCCTGTCTCTTATCACCCGGGGGTCGGGGAGGTCTCCAGAGCGCCTCGCCGCGATATTCGGGCTCACCGGCTCCCCGTACCGGTAAAAGCAGACATCCTCCAGCGTGACCGAGCTGTCCCCCAGGAGGGCATGGTACCTGATCGCGTCAGGAGGCAGGAGAGTACCGTCCTTTGAGGCCGCACAACCTGACTCTACGGGCTTCATGGCGATAGCGCGGATCCCTGCCCGGGCGCAGGCCTCAAGGAGCAGGGCCCCGACAAAGGTCTTACCCACGGCCGTGTCCGTCCCCGTTAAAAGGAAAACGCCGCCCATCTAGGTACCCTTCACGACGTCATGTATCGCACCGAAGGTGGCTTCGCAGAGAAGTTCGACCTCATCTTCGGTGGTTGTGAGCGGGGGCATGAGGACGATCACGTCCCCCAGGGGCCGTATGATAACCCCCCTCTTCCGGGTCTCGGCAGCCACCTTCTGCCCCACCTTCCGAGCGGGATCAAAGGGCCTGGCGCCCTCCTTCTCCTCGACCAGCTCTATCCCCACCATCAGCCCCTTTTGCCGGACGTCGCCCACGTTGCTCCAGGATGCGATTTCCCCGAGCCGCACCCGCAATTTTTCCGCAATGGCCGTAACGTGGGCTATCACGTCGTTTCTCTCGAAGATGTCAAGGGTCGCCATCGCCGCGGCACAGCCGAGGGGATTTGCCGTGTAGGAATGGCCGTGAAAAAACGTCTTGAACTCCTCGTACCTTCCCAGGAAGGCTTCGAAGACCCTTTCCGTCGTCATCGTGGCTGCCAGAGGAAGGTATCCCCCCGTCAACCCCTTGGCCAGGGCCATGATATCCGGGACCACCCCCTCGTGCTCGACGGCGAACATTGTTCCCGTCCTCCCGAAACCCGTCGCCACCTCGTCGACGATAAGGAGGGCCCCCGTTTCCTGCGTTGCTTCCCGCATGGCCCTGAGAAACCCATCGGGGTGGACGATCATGCCGGCTGCGCCCTGAACGACAGGCTCCATGATGAGGGCACCGATCGTATCCCCCCCCCCGGCGAGCCTTTCCGCAATCTTCTCTGCACAGTGCATCCCGCATGACTCTCGTTCCATCCCATAGGGGCAGCGGTAACAGAACGGCGCCGGCATCTTCTCCGTCTCGAAAAGCAGGGGGGCAAAAATCGCGTGAAAGAGGTCGATGCCCCCCGCGCTGACACTGCCGATCGTGTCCCCGTGATATGCGCCCGTCAGGGTGACAAACCTGCTCCTCCTCCCCCTGCCACCCTCTTCCCTCTGATGCCAGTACTGGTGAGCCATCTTGATTGCTATCTCCATGGCAGTCGAGCCGTTGTCCGAGTAGAAAACCCTCGACAGATCGCCGGGGGTGATATCGACCAGTTTTTTCGCGAGCACGATCGCCTGAGGGTGGGACAGGCCGAGAAACGTCGTGTGGGCCACCCTGTCTATCTGGGATTTCACCGCATCGTCTATTTCCCTTCTTCTGTGGCCAAAGAGATTGACCCAGAGAGACGATACGCCGTCAAAGTATCGTTTCCCATCCACGTCTGTGAGGTAGTTCCCCTCGCCGCCGGTGATGATCAGCTGCTCCTGCGAGACCCAGTCGGCCATCTGCGTAAAGGGGTGCCAGATGTGCCTCCTATCGATCTCGAGCAGTTTTTCTTTCTCCATTGCTCATCCTCCGCCCAGCAATACCATCGCTTCAATTCTTAAGGCCCGAGAAACCGGTTTCTCGTTTCTCGTTTCTCGTTCAACCGGAAACCGTGAACCGGAAACTGTTAACGGTAAACTGTGAACTATTATTACTCCGCACTCTGCACTCTTCACTCTGCATTACCATTCCGTTTCTGGTTTCGCGTTTCTCGTTTCTCGTT
>WVXK01000075.1:38900-40850 GCA_011773515.1 Deltaproteobacteria bacterium | reverse complement strand
TTTTTTTATTTCGAACCTTTTTATGCCCCATCCCCTCCCAATGCGGCCATGAGCCCCGCTATCTTTTCCGCGCATCCCTCAACCTGGTCGTCCCTGTGGGCAGCGCTCAGGGTAACGCGCAGCCTCGCGGTCCCCTCGGGGACGGTGGGAGGCCTGACGCCGTAAACGAAATACCCCTCTCTGAGCAGTGCCTCGGAGATTTTGAGAGTTCTCTCGTCCGACCCGATGATCACGGGGATAATTGGCGTCTCGGACTGAACGTCCACACCATGATTTGCCAGGACAGCGGTGAAACGCTTCACCTTCCCCCGGAGGATGTCGACGATCTGCGGGTCCTCCTCCAGCATATCGAGCGCCCGTATCGTCAGGGCGGCGATCAGGGGGGGGATGGCCGTATTGAAGATCAGGGGCCGGCACCGGTTGATGAAGTAATCCCTGACAACGGCGTCACAGCAGATAAAGGCCCCGTAGGTCCCGATGGCTTTCGAGAAGGTGCCCATCTGTATGTCCACTTTGTCCGACAGGCCGAAATGGGACGCCGTGCCCCTGCCGCCACTTCCCAGAACCCCCGTGGCGTGCGCATCATCGACGACCAGGATGGCGCCATATTTTTCCTTCAGGTAACACAGGTCGGGCAGGGGAGCAATATCGCCGTCCATGCTGAAGACGCCATCGGTGATGATCAGCTTCCTCTCTCCGTCGTCCGTCGAGATGAGCTCCTCGAGGTGCCCCGGGTCGGCGTGGCGGTACACTTTTACCCTCGCCCTGCTGAGCCTGCACCCGTCGATTATGGATGCATGGTTGAGCTCGTCGGAGAAGACCGTCGTCCGGGGGGTGCCGAGGGTGGAAACGATACCGAGATTTGCCATGTAGCCCGATGAGAAGACGAGGCCCGATTCGGTTCCCTTGAACGCAGCTATGCGCCTCTCGAGATCGCCGTGGACCTCCATGTTCCCGCAGATGAGCCGGGAGGCGCCCGACCCGATTCCCCACTTTTCCCCGATTGCGCCCAGTGAATCGATGAGTTGATCGGAGGTGGCAAACCCGAGGTAGTCGTTGGAGCTGAAGTTCAGATATTTTTTGTCCCCTATGGTGATCTCGACCCGCGCCGGGGTCCCGATGTCCCGCAGGAAACGGTATCTTCCCCGTCTCTTGATCGATTCGAGCTCACCTTCGAGGTCAGCCCTGAAGTCATCCGCCATGGAACCCTTCTCCCTTCCAGTCGAGACCGAGGTCCTCCAGCATCTTGATGTCATCCTCCATCGGCCGCCCGCGGGTGGTGAGGTAATTCCCCAGCATGGTCCCCGACGCCCCGGCAGGAAAGATCAGGCACTGCAGGTCCCTGAGATTCACCTCCCTGCCGCCGCACACGATAATTTCCTTCCTCGGGTTGACGAGCCGCATCATGGCGATGATCTTCAGGCAGGTAAAGGGGTCGAGCTCGTCTTTTCCCGCGTCGGGGGTTCCCGGAATCGGGTTCAAAAAATTCAGGGGAATCGAGTCGACATCCAGTTCCCTCAGGGTCATCGCCAGATCCACCCTGTCCCTGTCCGACTCACCCAGGCCGAAAATGCCTCCGCAACAGACCCACAGCCCCGCTCTCTTCGCATCCCTCACGGTCTCAACGTCCTCTTCGTAATCGTGCGTCGTGCAGACGTTCGGGAAAAAGGCCCGCGAGGTCTCCAGGTTGTGGTGGAAGCTTTTCAGGCCTTTTGCCCTGAAATATTCGATCGTCTCCCTCGACACGATCCCAACGCTCACACAGGTCTCGAGCCCGAGCTTTCCGCTTATCTCCTCGATAGCGGCTCCGATCACCTCGATTTCTTCCCTCTTCCTGAGGCCCGGCCCGGAGGTGACGATGGAAAACTCCCTCGCACCATCCTCTTTCGCGGCTCTCGCCCTCTTAACTATTTCCTCTGCCCGAAGGAGGGGGTACTTCTCTATCTTCGA
>WVXK01000075.1:26383-38876 GCA_011773515.1 Deltaproteobacteria bacterium | reverse complement strand
TTGACGATCGAGCAGAGCCTCACCCTGTTGCCGATGAAAGCGCTCTTTACCCGTTCCGTCACGCCGATGAGATCGAAAATCCAATCCTTACCGACGGCAAGGACCGAGAGGGCCTCGTCAAAACCGATTCCCTCGCCATTTACCGCCTTCCTCTCGATTGAAAGGAGAAAATCTCTCATGAATCCCCCCGTTATGGTAGATTGTTTAGCGTAAACCCCCTGTTGCGGAGATAGCTCTGCCCTATTATTATCGGAATATCTTTTCAGAAAATAGCGGCGGCTGTCAACCTTATTTAGATTATGGGGTTGACAGGTTTCTCCGCCAGGCGGGGGAATACATCTTCGGGGAGTCACTATCATGAGCAGGGCCCGCAAGAAGCAGAAACAGCAGGTCGTGTCGCAGACGCTTGCCGCAATTTCGCGGTTCTCGATGATCGAGGACAAGAGCCGCGTCCTCGTTGCCCTGTCCGGCGGCAAGGACTCATCGCTCCTCGCTTACCTTTTGCGCGACATAGCCACCTGGCACGGCAAGGCATTTTCCCTTTCGGCCATCAACGTGAAAACGGACATCACCTGCGGCGGGTGCGCCAGGGAAAGCGGGATAAGGGAATTTGCGAAAAGCATCGACCTCCCGCTGGAGATCTCCCGGATACGGATCAGGGACCGCCTGGCCGAGGGACAGGAGCCCGATTGTTTCATCTGCTCCTGGAACAGGAGAAAGGCGATCTTCCAGTATGCCACCTCACACGGGTTCGACAGGGTGGCCTTCGGCCATCACCAGGACGATTTCGTCGAAACAGCGCTCATGAACCTCTTTTACAACGGCGAGTTCGCCTCCATGGCACCCCGGCAGGAAATGTTCGGGGGCAGGCTGACCATCATAAGACCCCTCCTGTTCGTTCCCGAAAAGAGCATCGTCTCCCTGGTGAACATGCTCGGATTTTCCTGGTCGCAATGCATGTGCCCCTACGGCGAGCGGTCGAAGAGGGTGTGGGTGAAGAATTTTTTGAGAGAGGCCGAAAAGGAAACAAAGGATATCAAGGGAAACATATTCAGAAGCGCGCTGGAGAAAATGCGCACCATGGAGGGGGGATTTACCCCCAAGAGAAGACCGAACATGGAAACGGCAGGAGCCTCGGGAATGGGCCTCCCCGGAGGGATGAGGGGGGCAAAGGATCGGAGGATGCAAAAATAGATGGAACGGGAGAAAACGTGAAGGCCCCACGGAATCGGAGTCTCGACATTCTCATCGTGGACGACGAAAAGGACGTGCTCGACGTCCTCAAGGAGATGATCGAACTGATCGGCCACCGTGTCACCGCGACGGTTTCCCCGAAGGAAGCGATCGAAATCGCGGGCCGGAAGAAATTCGATATCATCATTACGGACATCACCATGCCCGGGCTAACCGGCTGGGAGCTCCTTGCAAGGATGAAAGAGATAGGGGTCAGTGCCCCCGTTCTTCTCATCAGCGGCCGGGCCGATTCGATACCCGGGGAGAGGATAGCGGCCGAGGGAGGGGCGGGCATTCTGCCCAAGCCGTTCCGGCTCGATGACCTGAGAAGCACCATAAGGGGCCTCATCGAGAAAGAGGGAACGGGGTGAAAAAAACAGGGGAAGGCGCACATTGCAGCGGAGGGCTCCGCTTTCGATGAAGAGGATGTACAAAAAACTCATCATATTCGATCTCGACGGCACGCTCGTCGATTCAGGCCACGACCTTGCCGGCTCGATAAACCACACTCTCAGATACCTGGGGAGCAAACCGCTGCCTCTTAATACGATACTTTCCCGGGTGGGCAACGGTGTCTCCATTCTCATAGAGGAGGGCCTCGGCAAGGAAGGGCAGCGTCTCCTCGGAGACGCCCTGAACATCTTCCTCAGGCACTACGAGCAGCATCTCCTGGACACGACCACCGTCTACCCCGGCGTGCAGGAAGCGCTGAAATACCACGAGGGGAGCTTCCGGTTCGCCCTCCTGACGAACAAACCGCTCTACCTGACAGAAATCATCCTCAGCGACCTGAGCCTCGATGCCCTGTTCGACCCCGCCGTCGGAGGAGACTCCCCCGGGATGAAGAAGCCCGATCCCCGGGGGGTCCTCCGCATCCTCGAAGAAACGGGCACACGACCCGGGGAGGCGGTCATCGTGGGGGACTCCATCAACGACGTGCTCGCGGGCCGGGGCTCGGGTGTGGAAGTCGTCGGGGCAGGGTACGGCCTGGGCGCCAGAGACTTTGCGCTGCACCCCCCGGACCACATCATCGATACATTTCCCGAACTTTTCGAAATCGTCGGTCCCGTCTAAAATAAGGGCCATGCCGATACACGTTTCCGAGAAGCTGAAACCCTACCTGATCTGGCTCGCCGTCACCGTGGCCATCAAAGCGATATCCCCCTCTTTCTCCGGCTTGACGGGTAGCCTGTCCTCCCTGTTCACGGGGGTGATCCTGCTGTATACGCCGTGCATATACTACTGGTACCGGGGAGAAAAGATGGTTTTTCTCAAGGGGAAGGGTATTCTTGCCTCCCTCTGCTGGTTCCCTGCCGTCGCCGGGGCATCGATTGCCCTGTACGTGGCGTACGTGAAGCTGGGAGGCGGGCAATTTTACCCCGAGAAGTTCCACCTCCTCACAACAAGCGGGTCCATGAAGTTCTGGCTTACCTCACTGATCGTCGTTGCCCTGCCGGAGGAGTTTTTTTTCCGGGGTTTTCTGTTCGACAGGATAGAAGGCAGCGCGCAGACAAAAATTATCGTGACGTCGATCCTGTTCTCGATTACCCACATCGTGATCGGATTTTCCCTGATCCGCTTTCTGACCTTCCTGCCCGGGATCTCGCTTGGGTTCCTGCGTCACAAAACGGGTGAGGTCTACACCCCGGCGCTCCTTCACACCCTCTTCAACCTGATCCACTGGGCGAGCAGCGTGTGACACACGGTCGGGGGGTTGGAACGCCCTCAGAGTTTGAAACCCTGCACCCGAACCCCTGAACTCGCCTAATTCCCAGCGACAGCGGTATCTCAGGCCCATGATGCAGTACCCGGCCCTTTTCCCTCCACGGAGAGGCCAAAGGAACGAAAAAAGTGAATCAACCCCCCAAAAAAAGAACGAAAAATGAATCCTGACCCGGATAGGGCAAATCTTAATGGATGAGATAGCGATAATACTTCTCGATTGTGGAGTTGGGAGATGTCAGACAAGGTTCACCGTATCACTCTATACGGTGCCTTCTGTTCAGTAATAGATCCAACCCGAAAAGTGCGAGTTACACAGCATGTTGCGGTGATGGTTCGCGCCTCCCGACCAGCTCAGTCGAAATCAGCCGTTTGAACTCACGAGTTCAACACATGAAGCGCCACGTTAGTGGACGCTGAGGAGGATAATTCCGAATGAAGAACAACACACCCGATACAAACGAGGTCGCGTCCGGATCGATCAAAAAGGCCGCCCTCTCAATCGCATCCATACCACTCGGGGTTCTCATGACATCACTTGCTCTCGCGGCAACACTCGATTTCTTCGGCCCGCCCCCCCCTGGAGATCCCTCTGCATTCACCGGGCCTCTGATCGGGCTCGAGTATGCAGACGATTTCCTCGCCACCCTCCCCCATGCCAACGAAGGGGCTTTCGAAGGAGGCGCCACGGGCACGTTCCGTGACGCGGGGGAAAACAATTCCGTGCCGGAAGAGGAGGAGCAGTCGGGGGGGAAATTCAACGTTCCCACCAACAGCAGGCCGAGCCCGCTCTTCGGGGCCACGTCGTTTACCCAGCAGATGCTCCGGTTCGAATCATTCGGCACGGATCCGCTCGATCCAGCCGGGCCGGCCCCTGCCATCGGCTTCCCGGTCCCCACGACAGGACCATACCCGGAGCAGGATCCGGATAACCCCGCACGGAGCGGTCCCGCACCCGAAGCCCTCGCGGAATTTCTCGACCAGGACGGGATTGCCCCTTTCCCCACGGAATACGCGAACACCCTGGATGAGAACCCCTGGAAATCGGAGATCGAAGCGTTCCTCGGACGCCCCCTCGATACCCCTCCAGCCGAGGGCCGTCCGCCGGGACGGGGCTGGGCCCACCAGCGGTGGAACGAATTCTACCCCGAGGTGCACTACGCGACCGCCCAGGCGGGAGCTCACGTGAACAGCGGGTGGAGGGACAGAAGGCAGAAACACGGTTACCGTCTCGGAGAATTCGGCTCCGGCGGGCTCTATCACACCGTGTACGAATCCTCGATCCCGGGTACGCCGAGAATCAAGGGAACCACGGAGGGACTCGAAGTCCGGTTTCACCCGAACATGCCCGTCCAGGACCACAAGGCCCTCTGGACCTTCGACGGAACGCTCCCACCAAAGCTCCTTTCCGTGCGTTACGGACAGCCGGTCCTGATGCGCCACTACAACGCACTGCCCATCGACCCGGCGGCCAACCGCGGGTTCGGTCTCCACACCATCTCGACCCACGAGCACAACGGCCACACCCCGGCCGAGAGCGACGGCTACACCAACGCGTTCTTCTTCCCGGGGCAGTTCTACGACTACCGCTGGCCACTGCAGCTCGCCGGGTACGACACCATCAACACCGATGCGACCGACCCCAGGGCGGCTTTTCCCTGTTCCCCCGGTGAAACGCTCTACGTGTATGGTAAAAACCCGGGGAGGAAGAGCTGCGAGAACGGGTCCATCAGGATCAGGGGCGATTGGCGGGAGACCATGAGCACTCACTGGTTCCACGACCACATGCTCGATTTCACCGCCCAGAACGTGTACAAGGGAAACGCGGTGATGATGAACTACTACAGCGCCCTTGACCGGGGCAAGGAGGACTTCGAGGACGGGGTCAACCTCCGGCTGCCGAGCGGCACCGCCCTGCCCTGGGGCAACCGGGACTACGACGTCAACCTGATGATCGCCGACAAGGCCTGGGACCGGGAGGGCCAGCAGTGGTACAACATCTTCAACCTCGACGGGTTCCTGGGGGACCACGTGCTCGTCAACTGGCTCTACCACCCCTACCTCAAGGTCCGGGCCCGACGGTACCGCTTGCGCATCCTGAACGGCTCTGTTGCCCGCTACTTCACCTTCGCCCTGGTTAAGCAGGTTCAGGGAAGGGGTGGAGAGATTCCCGGGCCGAAGGACTCCAGGGTCTCCTACAACCGGGTGCCCTTCCACATGATCGCCAACGACGGGAACATCATGGAGCACGCCGTACCCTTTGACGGGACCATGGATCTCAACGGCGATGGCAGTCTCCTCGACCACAAGGGTATACTCCCGACCCAGGCCATCGCGGAGCGCTACGACATCATCGTGGACTTCAGCAAACATGGAATCGAACCGGGAGATAAGTTATACTTGGTAAACATACTCGAGCACAAAAACGGGAGACGGCCCGAGGGCAGGATCTCCCTCGAGGACGTTCTGTCCGAAAACTACAGGGCCAAACTCGAAGACGATGACGGGGACGGAGTGCCCGACCGCTGGGTCGACGGCGACCCGGCCGTGGGGAAGTTCCTTGAATTCAGGGTGTACCCGTACTCCGGGAACGACCCGAGCATGGATCCCGGCGAATACGAACCGGGGGGAAAGAAGATGATACCCCTTACGATCGATCGGGACGATCCGGCCGATCAGGTGAAGCTGGCCGCTGCTCGTCACCGGACCTTCGAGTTCGGACGCTCGAGCGGGACCGACGAGGCCCCGTGGACCATAAAGACGGATGGAGGAGGCGGATTCGCCATGGATCCCAGGCGAATTTCTGCGTCTCCCCAGCTCGCCAACGGACCTACCGATGCAGGCTTCAGCGGGGACGGCACGCTGGAGATCTGGAGCATCGAAGGAAACGGAGGCTGGAGCCACCCGGTCCACGTCCACTTCGAAGAGGGGGTAATACTCACCCGGGGAGGTGAAGCACCCCCTGAGTGGGAGAAGTGGGCCAGAAAGGACGTCTATCGGATCGGACGGATGGACGACAGCACCGATAGCGTCGAAATCGCAATCCGGTTCAGGGAGTTCGCGGGAACATACATGGAGCACTGCCACAACACAACGCATGAGGACCACGCCATGCTGCTCCGTTGGGACCTGGAGCATCCGGGCCAGGTCGAGCTGATGCCGACTCCACTCCCGACCTGGGACGGGGTCGAGTACGTGGACTCCGTTGCGCTCCCCACGTTCAGGAGCGGCGACGGTGTGGGGCCATCCACCAACTGACGGATGATTCACGGGTAATACCCGGGGGGGGTGTTCTACCACCCCTCCCGGGATACACATAAAATCGAAGATCCGGGGAGAAGAGCCTATGGGGACAAAGTACCTGACGGGCATGCTGGTTTTACTCGTCGCAACCGTCATGACAGTATCCGGAGTGCCGTCCCGATCGTCCACAAGTGGCGATGCACCGTGGGGGAAAGACTACTTCCCCGACGTTTCGCTCACCACCCATGAAGGGAATACCGTGCGGTTCTTCGACGACCTCGTCGAGGGCAAAGTGGTGGTGATCAATTTCATCTTCACCAGCTGTCCCGACTCGTGCCCGCTGGAGACTGCCCAGCTGCGGGAGGTCCAGAAGATCCTGGGGGACCGGGTCGGAGACGACGTCTTCATGTACTCGATCACCATCGACCCGGAACACGATACCCCCGGGGTGCTCAGGGAGTACGCGGAGAAGTTCGAGGTGGGCCCCGGATGGCTGTTCCTCACGGGAAAGAAGGAGGATATCACCCTGCTCCGGAAGAAGCTCGGCGTGTACAGCGAAGCAGACGAGAACGAGGACCTGGCGAGCCACAGCCTGAACCTCGTCATCGGCAATCAGAAAACGGGCAAGTGGATGAGAGGGTCGCCCTTCGAAAACCCCTACGTCCTGGCCACCCGGATCGGAAGCTGGCTTCACAACTGGAAGCTCCCCCCCAGGAAGGATCTGGACTACGCGAAGGCCCCGAAACTTCGGAAGATCTCGAAGGGAGAGAGCATCTTCCGGACCCGGTGTGCCTCCTGCCACAATATCGAGGCAAAGGAAGTCAAAGCATCAGGAAGGAGGCCTATCGGCCCAAACCTCTTCGGGGTTACCCGGAACCGGGACCGAGCATGGCTGGTACGCTGGCTGGCTGAGCCCGACAAGATGCTGGAAGAGAAAGACCCGATCGCCACCGCCCTCCTGGCCGAGTACAACAACGTCCCCATGCCCAACCTGCGGCTGAGCAAAGTCGATATCGAGGCGCTGATTGCCTACATGGAGGAAGAGACCCACAGGCTCGAACACCTGTCACACGACCACACACACGGTCACAGCGGAGGACATGACCACCACTGATATTCTTACCCTGTCCGGCCTATCGGAGGGCCTCGATCCCCGGCAGGTTCTTCCCCTCCAGAAGCTCGAGGAAGGCACCTCCTCCCGTCGACACGTATGACATCCTGTCGAACATCCCCGTTTTGTGAAGGGCCGTGTCCGTATCTCCCCCGCCCACGATCGTGAGGGCATGTGAGGACGCCAGGTCATCGATGAGGGCGTAGGTTCCCCGGGAGAAGGAATCGACCTCGAAGGCCCCCATCGGGCCGTTCCACACGATGGTCCCCGCATCGGCGATCGCCTCCCTGAAGAGCAGCCTCGTGGCGGGTCCCGTATCGAGGGCCATCATATCCCCGGGGATCTCCTGGACGGTGGTGATAAAGCTTTGCGCCCTGTCCGTGAGTTCAGACGCCACCACGACGTCGACGGGGAGGAACAGCTTCACCTTTCTCCTGCGCGAATCCCTCAGCACCTTCGCCGCCACATCCACCATATCCTGCTCGTAGATCGACTTCCCCACGGGATAGCCCATGGCTACGAAAAACGTGTTGGCCATGGCGCCGCCGATCAGCACCTTATCCACCTTTTTCATGACGGTGTTCAATGCCTGGATCTTCCCGGATATTTTCACCCCCCCGAATACCGCCACGAGAGGCCGCACCGGGTTCTTGAGGGCCCGTCCGAAGTACTCCATTTCGTCCTGAATCAGAAATCCCGCCGCCCTCTGCTCGAAGAGCCCGGCAACGGCGCTGTTGGAGGCGTGGGCCCGGTGTGCCGTTCCGAAGGCGTCGTTCACGAAAACCTCCCCGTACGCGGCGAGCTCCTTTCCGAAACCCACGTCGTTTTTCTCCTCACCCGGGTAGAAGCGCAGGTTCTCTAAGAGAAGCACCTCGCCCCCTTTCAGGGCGCTCACCTCCCTTCTCACCCTCTCGCCGACCACATCGCCCGGGAATCGCACCTTCGTCCGAAGGAGTCTGCCCAGCCTTGCCGCCACGGGAGCGAGGGTCAGGGCGCTGTTCGGCTTTCCCTTCGGCCTTCCGAGATGGGACATCAAGACGACAGGGCAACCACGGTCACGAAGATAGGTGATCGTCGGAAGGGCAGCCCTGATTCGGGTGTCGTCGGACACCCTCCCCTTCTTATCGATGGGCACGTTGAAATCAACCCTGACCAGAACCCTCTTTCCTTCGAGACTCAGATCTGACAGCCCTTTGATCCCCATGACCAACCCTCCTCACGTGTTTTTACAGGAAGAACCGGCCCGTTACCTCCGGTCCGCAACGCGCATTTCCCAGCGGGATGAGAAACCCGGAGAGCCTCTCTTGTCCAGAAAAAAAACCACGTGATGGAAACCGACGGTTTGCGGGAACGAAAGTTTCTGAACGTTCGAACGCTCCGGGCAACCCCCGCGACAAATCTTCTTCAGGCTGTGTAGCGCAGTGATGCAGCGGCCCTGGCCGATTCCGGCAATTCCATCCTTGACAGGAACTTTACCTCGGCCCCCGTCTGCAGGGCCAGGCGGATTATCGCTTCCGCCACGTTTACGCCACGCCTCGTTTGTTCACCGCAGATAGGGCAGGTGGCTGCCGATCGAGATGTCAACAGACATTTCTCACACAGGTCCAGGGAAAAGTCCGCCCCCTTTTTCAGCATCACCTTCTGCACCTTCCCTTCACGCAGCGCGTCGAGAATGTCATCTATGAGCACAAGCGGGGGTGCCCCCGCCGTTCCCCCTTCGATGACGGTTCTCATCTCCTCCTCTTCCCGCTCGGAGCGAAGCTTTGCGAGCAGGTCCCGAACAGCGCTCTCGGCCGCTTTCCCGGTGTAGTGAGAAATCTCCACGTTCAGGCTCCTGACGAAGAGGTCAGAAAACTCCTTCTCCAGGATTTCGGCCGCGTGGGAGTAGACGTTCGACGAAGCCAGCAGGATCAGCCCTTCCGGCCTGTTCCTCTTCACCTCGTCCTGGCACTTCGAGACCAGGTCCCTTACGAGCTTCTGCTGGGACCCCTCGACGTGCCGGTTCATGCGGGACGATTCGAGGCCGTACCACCCCCCGTAGCGCACCTTCTTCGGCACATCCCCCTTCTCTTCCCAGAGGGTCGTGAGCTTCTCGCCCGAGTAGAGCGAGAGCCTCCCCCCGCTTCCGTCGAGGAAGAGGAACAGATAGGGGGCTCTCTCCTCGAGGGCCATCACGAGAGGGGAGAGAAAGGGCAGGGTGTCAACGACGGCGAGAGGGGGAAGTTCCGCGTTGATCTCGAACCGCTCGACGCCGGAAAAGTGGGGGGACAGAAAGAGAACGTGGGTCAGCTGCCCCCTCTTGTCCAGAACGATTTCCTCAAAAAGATCGTACAGCACCAGCATGTGCTCCTCGACGGATTTCAAATCGAACCCCTTCGATGCGGCCCTTCGAAATATCTCTTTGGCGATGTTCTTGGAAATCTTCTTTCTGATCTTGCGGGACTCTTTTCCGGGGGGGACGGGAAAGTAGACCGATATGACCGGAACACCATTCTCAGAGAGTGAAAGCATCTTCCTGATCCGCGAAATACTTTTCATAAAGAACCCCTCCTTTCCCTTCACATCAGTAAAACGTTTGCTCTATCGTTCGAAAGCTTCCCCCCATTGAAAGAGAGGCCCTTCCCCTGCGCCTCATCCGGCCCGGTAAACTTCCCCCCAGTCGGGAGGAACGGTCTTGAACTTTTCGGGAGGCACTCTGAACATCACCGGGGGAAGGCTCCCCTGCAGGGTTTTTTCCCAGGGGCCCTTATAGGACTGGCTCAAATACCAGTCAATGCCTGAGTAGTAATACCAGGTTCCCCCGTAGAAAAATATGTCGTCCTTGGCATCGGGCGCATAGTACACGCCCACCCCCCTTATGAGAACCAGGCGGGGAGGTTTCTTCACCGAAATCGCCCTGGCTTCCCTCTCCTCCCCCGATGGTGGGCCGTACACACCGTGATAGGCACACCCTGCTATGCAAAATAGTACAACGGCAAGGACAATGCTTTTGTGTTTCATCTGAGCCCTTTAATCTTCCGTCCAGGTACCCTGCTTCTTCCTCCTCTCTATCTGTTCCAGAACCATCTGAAGATGCTTCTTCTCCTCGTCTATCAGCTCCTTGTACATCTCCTTGCACCGCTCATCGGAAGCCTGCTCGAAAAATCTGGTATAGAAGGATATTCCCGCCTTCTCGTGCTCGAGCGCCCGGAGAAGGTTCTTGTTCAGCTCGATAATCTCCGCGGCGCCCTGATAGTCGACACCGTACTGTCCTTTCTTAACCTCCACAGAGCCGCCGCCGAACAACTTCTTGATAAAGCTCATTGCAATCCTCCCCGGCAAGAATAGGAATGACCCGGCGGTATCGCATCCGCAGGCGGGTTACATTCTCAATGGCCATGTAATATTGTATAATCTTTCGATGGTGGCTGGTATAGTAAATCCAGACAAACATCATCCCGCCACGGATCGAAAAATCACGGACAAACCGGCAAAAATGGACACAGGCGACGCTGAAAAGAGGGTGAGGGAGCTAAGAGAGATCATCGAATATCACAACTACCGCTACTATGCGCTCCAGGACCCGGAGGTGTCAGATCAGGAGTACGACATCCTCCTCAAAGAGCTCGTCGACCTGGAAACGGCCTTTCCTCACCTCCAGTCGACAGAATCTCCCACGCAAAGAGTCGGCGCCCCGCCCGCAAGCGAATTCGCCCGGATCACCCATTCCTATCCCATGCTGAGCCTGCAGAACGCCTTCGATGAGGAGGAGGTGCTCGAGTTCGACAGGAGGGTGAGGAAAATGCTCGGACTGGATGCAGTGGAGTACGTTGCCGAAATAAAGGTCGACGGTGTCGCCGTGGAGGTGATCTACAATGGCGGCGTTCTGGACAAAGCCTCCACCCGGGGAGACGGGTACGTGGGAGAGGAGATAACCAACAACATAAAGACGCTGAAGGATATCCCCCTTGCCCTCGAAAGCCGCGACGGAACCCGTGTTCCCGAACTCCTCGAAGCGAGGGGGGAGGTTTTCATGGAAAAGGATGCCTTCCGCTGGCTGAACGGGCAGAGGGCGAAAAAGGGTCAGCCCCTCTTTGCAAACCCGCGCAACGCCGCCTCGGGGTCTCTCCGGCAGCTCGACCCGAGGATAACGGCGAAAAGGCCCCTGAAAGTCTTCTTCTACGGCACCGGCATTTTCAGCGGGGCCGACCTTGCGGGGCACTGGGACGTCCTGAACACCCTCGAATCCCTCGGGCTTCCCGTGAATGGGAAAAGGGCCCTCTGCGGGTCCATCGAAGAGGCGATCCGCCTGCACAGGGCCATCGAGGACGACCGCGGAGGGCTTCCCTTCGAAGCAGACGGAATCGTCTTGAAGGTGAACTCCCTTCGCTTCCAGGAGAAGCTGGGCCAGATTTCCAGGAGCCCGAGGCACTCCATCGCCTTCAAGTTCTCCCCCAGCCAGGGGACGACGGTCGTCAAAGACATCGTGGTGCAGGTGGGAAGGACCGGCATCGTAACGCCCGTTGCTTCGCTCAAACCCGTGATAATCGGAGGGGTCGAGGTGAAGAGGGCGACCCTTCACAACATGGACGAAATAGAGAGAAAAGACATCCGCATAGGCGACACGGTAGTCGTCCAGAGGGCGGGCGACGTGATCCCCGAGGTGGTAAAGCCTGTGCTTTCGAAGAGAGAGACATCCGCCGTCAAGTTCGCAATGCCCCCCTCGTGCCCGATCTGCGGCGCACCGATCGAGCGGGTCGAAGGGGAGGCCGCCCACCGGTGCACCGGCGACTCCTGCCCCGCAAAGTTAAAGGAGTCGATCAAGCACTTCGCCGGGAGAAAAGGGCTCGACATCGAAGGCCTCGGCGACAAGATCATATCCCTCCTCATCGGCGAAGGGGTCGTCGCCTCCCCTGCCGACCTGTTCAGGCTCTCCGAGGACGACCTGAAAGACCTCCCCAGGCTCGGAGAGAAATCGGCCAGAAATATCGTCGCGGCAATCGAGCGCAGCAGGAAAACCACCCTCGGCAGGCTCATCTTTGCCCTGGGGATACGGAACGTGGGCGAGCACCTTTCCAATCTCCTTGCAGATCAGTTCGGATCGGTGGATAATCTCATGAGAGCATCCTATGAGGAACTCCTCAACGTGAAAGAGGTCGGGCCCGAAGCCGCCGGCAGCATACGCGCCTTTTTCTCCTCGAAAGA
>WVXK01000075.1:19255-26364 GCA_011773515.1 Deltaproteobacteria bacterium | reverse complement strand
CTAACGGGCCTCACGTTCGTCTTTACGGGAAGCCTGGCATCGATGACCCGGGACGAGGCGAAAGAGAGCGTTTTGCGTCTCGGCGGAAAAGTTGCATCATCGGTGTCACAGAAGGTCGACATGCTCGTGGCCGGAGCCGACCCGGGGTCCAAGCTCGAGAGAGCAAAGGGGCTCGGCATAAGGATCGTGACGGAAGAGGAATTCCTTACCATTTGCGGGGTGACACGGGAAAATGGAACGTAGAGAAGCCCTCGTGATCGTATCGGGCAGGGTCCAGGGAGTCTGGTTCAGGGCAACGACCCTCGAGGTAGCCCGGGAAGCGGGGGCCAAAGGATACGTGAGAAACCTCCCCGATGGGAGGGTCGAGGCCCTTCTCCAGGGAACCCGGGAGGAGGTCGAGGCGGTAATCGCGTTTATGAAAAAAGGGCCCCCGGGGGCCGTGGTATCGGACATCCAGGTAACCATGCGGGTCCCGGAAAGAGAATACGAAACCTTTCAGGTAACATACTGATTATTTCGAAAGGAGCCAGGGTGCAGGAAGCCTCCTACTACGAAAAGAGAGACGGTTCGGTCCGATGCACCCTCTGCCCCCAGTTCTGCGTGGTGGAGGAAGGCAGGAGGGGATTTTGCGGCGTCAGGGAGAACAAAAACGGCACCCTGTACGCCAGCACCTACAGGAAAGTGGCCGCCATTGCCGTCGACCCCATAGAAAAGAAGCCCCTCTACCACTTCTACCCCGGACGGGACATCCTCTCCATCGGCTCGACGGGATGCAACCTGCGCTGCCCCTTCTGCCAGAACTGGCACCTCGTCGAGGGAGGGGCACCGCTGAAAGAGGTCGAAATCGACGAGCTCGTCCGTCTCACGGCGAGAAGCAGGTCCGTGGGGATATCCTACACCTACAACGAGCCGTTCATACAGTGGGAATTCGTCTACGACTGCGCAAAGAAGTTTCACGAAAAAAATCTTAAAAATGTTCTCGTGACAAACGGCTTCGTCAACCCCGAACCGCTCGAGGAAATCCTCCCCTTCATCGACGGGATGAACATCGACCTGAAATTTTTCCGGGAGGAGAGCTACCGGGAAGTTTCCCGGGGAAGCCTTTCACCCGTAAAAAAAACCATAGAGATCGCCGCAAAAAAGTGCCACATCGAGGTCACCACGCTCATCGTAACGGGCCTGAACGACAGGGAGGACGAGATCAGGGAGATCGTGGCTTTCCTCGCATCCGTCAATCCGGAGATCCCCTTCCACATCTCCCGGTACTTTCCGGGCTACCGCTACGACGCGCCGCCGACGGAACAGGAATTTCTGCTGAAAGCGTACAGGATTGCGAAGGAAACGCTTCCCTTCGTCTACCTGGGAAATATTCAGTTGCAGGGTTTCTCCGACACCTCCTGCTCCGGGTGCGGCAATCTCCTCATCGAACGGTCCGGCTACCACACGCTCAATCGAGGCCTCGACGGCCAGCGGTGCGGCAAGTGCAAGAAAAACCAGAACTTCGTCAACGAAAAATGAGACCTTCCGGGAGACCGGAAAGTGTGGAGAAATGGGACATGAAAATTCTAGTCGACGGTAAGAAGAGGGATTTTAACGCTCCCGGAGACGGGAACCTGGGTATGCTCCTGGAGACCATCTACGAGGAGATCAGAAAGGATGGCAGCCTGGTCAGCAGGATAATCCTCGACGGGGAGGAGATATCGCCGGAAAGAGAGGAGGCCCTGGCATCTGCAGGGATATCCGATTTCAAGAAGCTGGAGATCGGGACATCGACGCGGAGGCAAGTCGCGAAGGAGACCATCAGGGAGGGCCTCTCCTTCGTCGACTACATGGTGAAGGAGTTCAGGGACATCGCCACGGGCCTGCGAAACGACAACCTGGAATCGCCGAGAAACAAGCTCATGACCTGCCTCCAGGATCTGAGCGATTTCGTGGAGCTCTTTTCCACGATCAAGGCGATGTCATCCGTCGATACCAGGAAGATCAGCATAGACGGCAAGCGGGTGGAAGACCTGGAAACGCTCATGCTTTCGGCGATAAAGGAAACCGTGTCCACGGATCAGGGCGAGGGGGCCGATCACACCATCAACTCCATCGAGATGATCCTGATCCCGGTCCTGGACCTCTTCAGGAGATGCATCGTCGAAATAGACGGTTTGATGGGAACGGACACGTAACGGAAGGGGCATTGCCGCACGCCAAAAGTGGGGCAATACCCCGCTTCGCTTCTTCCCAGGGAGGGGGTTTCACCGCAGATGTCCCGGAGAACGACGATAACCCTAGCAGCCTTTCTCCTGCTGGCGCTGACCATGCCGGCTCCCCCGGGCCATGCGTCTTTCCCGGGGAAACAGGGAAACGTCGCCGCCGTGGCCGGGAGAGCGAAAAATCCCGCCACCGGGGGCTACGGGACCCCTGTCCCTTCCCTCGCTTCCGAAAGGGGCGTTGAATCCTCCAGCGAGGGCTACAAAAAGATACGGCGCCGATACAGGGTTTTGGAGTTCTTCTCCCTCGGTTTCCTCCTGGTAATGGCCGTCATCGTCACCGCCTACATCCTGCGCATGAGGGAGAAAAGCGAAAAAGCGCGAAAGCTGAAGGCGGAAACCTACTCCGTCGAGGAGCTCGATAACAGGGTTGCCATCACCGACCATTTTCACGCGCTCATTGAGGGGAAAACCGAATTTGTCGTGCAGTTCGGTGGTATCGAGGGGCAGTTTATCACGGCCCCCCGCTCCCTGCAGGAAGGGGGACAGGTATTTCTGACCGAGCCCCTCCTTCCCTTCCCGGGCACGGGCATGAATCTGGCGGGGGCAAACGCAAAAATCGATTATCTTTGCAATGAGGTCCCCTATTCCTTTGTAACCCTCCTTTTGTGGGAGCCTCAGGCAGCCAGGGACCCCGTGACCTTCCGCTCTCCACACCTGATAAAGTACACACAGCGGCGGCACAGCTACCGGGTCCGGCCGCCGGTCCTGGAGCCGGTCCTGGTCATCTTCCCGGCCCCGGGGGGCGGCGGCGAGGAGTCGGTCCTGGATTTTTCCGCGGGGGGGTTTTCCCTGCTGAGCGAAAAATCATACCAGCCCGGCGAGACGTTCAGGGAAGTCCGGCTGATCCTGCCGGGGATAAAACCGCTCAGGGCGGACGTGAAATGCGTCTACCACCTCCCACCCGGGCGCGGCGACAGGGAAGAAGCGCGCAGGTTCGGTTTCCAGTACCTCGACCCGGGGGTGAAGGAGGAAAAAGCGTTCATGGGTTTCGTGTCCGAATCAAGGGGCCGGAAGGAGAAGCCCTGAACCGGGGCCCGTCCCCTCCCATTCCCTTTCAATCGACGATCCTGTCGTCCGGACGCGACGACAGTTTCAAAGGTTCATGATAAAGGTGGCTGTTTTTTTACCGGCAGGGAACTCAATATGCCGTGAATTCGAGCCCATCCTGGATGAGCTTTGCCGCAACTTTTTCCGGATCGACCCGGTATTCTCCCTTCGCTACCAGATCCCGTATCTTTTTCAACCGCTCTCTTCTTATCTGGAATTCTTTCCGTACATCATGGGGGTATCTTTCCATATCGCTTCCGCTCAAATCACTCTTGTCTGTATCGTTCAGTTCACCTTTGCGCAACCGGGCCGGCGGAAAAGTCGCTTTCGGCCTTCACCGACCCTGGTTCGTTGTCCTGAAGGAAAACTCTGCATCTGTTCTTTTTTACGCCTCTGTCCGTAATAGTTTTATCGGATATATTCGCTAACTCTTTAGCTTTCCCGGCCACTTTCTGCCGGGCAAATGCCCCTTTACAAAAAGAAGAAATACCTGATAACCTTTCTTTAAAACAGGGTCTTACGGGGTAAGGATCAGATGAGACTCCTCATAGCCGACGACGAGGAACACATACTGTCCATTCTGGAAGAGGTCTTCCTCGACTCTCCCGTTGATGTGCACCTCGCCCGTTCCGGGGAAGAAGCCATCAAAAAAATCGAGGAGACCAGGTACGACGTCATCCTGACGGACCTGAAAATGCCCGGATGTGACGGCATGACCGTCCTCCGGAGCGCGAAGCAGCTCCAGCCGGGAAGCGAGGTCATCATGATGACGGGGTTCGGGACGATCGAGACGGCCGTGGAGGCAATGAAGCTCGACGCCTTTCACTACATCACCAAGCCCTTCAAGATAGACGACGTGCGCTACCTGGTACAGAAGGCCCTCGAGCACACGACGATAAAAAAAGAGAACATCGCCCTGAAAAAACAGGTCAAGAACAAGTACCAGTTCGACAACCTCATCGGCACATCGAAGGCGATGATGGACGTCCTCTCCCTCGTGGAGAAGGTAGCGGACACGGACTCGACGATCCTGATCCTGGGTAAATCGGGAACGGGCAAGGAGATGATCGCCCGGGCGATACACTACAACAGCGCCCGGGCCAACAACCTGCTCGTGCCGGTGAACTGCGGCGCGATACCGGAGGAACTCCTGGAGAGCGAGCTCTTCGGCCATGTCAAGGGGGCCTTCACGGGAGCCATCGCTCCCCGGGCGGGAAGGTTCGAGCTGGCAAACCACGGGACAATCTTCCTGGACGAGATCGCCGACATGAGCCCCCGGCTCCAGGTAAAGCTGCTCAGGGCCCTCCAGGAGAAAGAGTTCGAAGCCGTGGGAAGCGAAAAAACGGTCAGGGTGGACGTCAGGGTAATTGCGGCAACCAACAAGGACCTGGAAGAGCTGGTGAGACAGAAGAAATTCAGGGAAGACCTCTACTACCGTTTGAACGTCATCCCCATCAAAATCCCGCCGGTGAGCGAGCGAAGGGAAGACATCCCCCTCCTGCTCAACCACTTCATCGAAAAGTATAACCGGCAAAAAGGGAGAAATATCGAGGGCATAAGCGATGAGGCGATGGAGATCCTCATGGAATACCCGTGGCCCGGCAACGTGCGGGAAATAGAGAACCTGGTGGAGCGGATTGTGGTTATCAAGGGCAGCGGCGTTGTCGGCACCGGCGACCTCCCCGAAAAGATAGGGAAGGAGATCATGCAGCCGGCCCCCCCCGGGGTGCTGGAAGACGCCGAGCAGGACTACCCGGGGGACCTGAAAGGGGCAATCGAAAAGCTCGAATCGCACATGATCGAAAAGGCCCTGAGCATGTCAGGCGGAAACAAGGAGGCGGCGGCAAATCTCCTGGGCATCAAAAGGACCACCCTGGTAGAAAAAATAAGGCGAAAGAAGCAGAAAAAGTAGGCGGTCAGTCAATTTTTTGTGTCAATAAATTGACGATTTCAGTGAATTTGACGCTTCCCCGAACCCTGCCGATACCGAACAATCCCGATTTTCCATTTAAAATCAGCTACCTGTAATTATCCCCCCTCTGGCACATATCTTGATAATCCCTTTCGGTATGCGAAACCAAACAGCCGGTCTAAAACCGTAGCGGAGTCGGATGAACGCCTTGAGTGCCAAGAGGGACGGAAAATTGAGAGTTTTCTCGATCACCAGCGGCAAGGGAGGTGTGGGAAAAACCCTCCTTACCGTGCATCTCGCCTGCGCGCTCAGAGACCGGGGCAAGGAAGTGCTCATCATCGACGGAAACTTCGGGAACGGCAACGTGGATCTTCTCTTCGGGATCTCTGCAGACAAAACGATCTTCGACGTTTTGACGGGAAACAACTCCCTCCGGGAAGTCCTGGTGAGCGCCGTGCCGGGAATATCGATAATCCCGGCCGGGACGGGAATCTATGAAATAAGCGCACCCGAATCCCATCACAAGCTCTCCCTGCTCTCCGAACTCGACACGATCGACAGCGTGGCGGATGTGGTCATCGTGGACACGCCGGCGGGAATAACCCCCAACGTGATGTTTTTCAACACCAGCGCCACGGAGATCGTTCTCGTTACCACACCGGAAATCACGTCGGTGAAAAACACCATATCCTCGATCAACGTGCTGCACCGGATATTCGGTGAGAAGGAGTTCAAGGTAATCGTGAACATGGCGGAGAATGCCTACGTCGCCGACTCCACGTTCGCCATAATCGAAGGGGAAGTGGAGAGGAACTACGACATCAGGCTGACAAATTGCGGGCATTGCCCCTTCGACGTGGGGCTCAAGGTAACGACGAACTTCCACGCGTCCCTTCCCGAAAAGTCCGCCCGCGAAAGCAGTCCTGAGCCCTTCGGCCCCATAGCCCGGTCGCTCCTGGAGAGCGCACCCGGTAAGAGATCAAAGAAGGGACAGCAGTTCTTCGCCCGGCGGATACTCCAGGAAAAGCACAAGGATGCGATATTTCAAAATTTGAAATAAAAGAGGTCAAAAATGAAGAATGTCGTAGCTAAGTCACCGGATCAGAAAAAGAAAACGAAGGCACCGAAAACCGAGGGCACGGAAACCCTGATAGAGGACTTCCTCCCGAAGATCAAGTACACCGCCAGGAGGCTTTCCATGAAACTCCCCCCCCACATAGACGTGGAGGACCTGATCAGCTGCGGCATAACGGGGCTTCTCGACGCGGTGGACCGCTTCGACCCGAAAAAGAACGTCAAGTTCTCCACATTCGCCGAGTTCAGGATCCGGGGCGCCATGCTCGATTACCTGAGGGAAATCGACTGGTGTCCCCGTTCGGTGAGGCAGAAGGCCAACAATCTGCAGAGCGTTTACACCTACCTGGAGAACATGCTCGGCAGGCCTCCGAAGGAGGAAGAGGTGGCCCAGGAACTGGACATCTCCATCGACAAGCTGCGGAAGGAGCTGGCGCTGATCAACGGGATATCGATATTTTCCATAGACGAGATCGAGGGCGACGAAGAACCGTCCAGCTTCACCCACAGGAAGATGCTCGCCAACTACCTGACGGAAAAGAAAAATGATGAAGACTTCCTGCTCGACCTGAAGGAAGTCCTCACCGAGGCCATAGAGGAGCTCCCGGAAAACGAAAAGCTCATCATCTCCCTTTACTACTACGAGGAGCTCACGATGAAGGAGATCGGCACCATTCTCGGCCTGACGGAATCGAGAATCTGCCAGATCCACAACCAGGCGATCCTGCGCCTGAGGGGAAAGACCGAAAAGAGCCTCTACGCGACGCCCGGGCCGAGCTGAAGGGCGCGGCTCCGAATCACCCATCCTGCCC
>WVXK01000075.1:15706-19188 GCA_011773515.1 Deltaproteobacteria bacterium | reverse complement strand
AATGTCGAAACTATATACGACTTTTTTCTTTCCCCTGCCATCTGGCAGGGGTGGCCCGTGAGACGACATGGAACTCGAGATCGAGCGGTACTTCAAAAGGTTTCCACTCATCATAGCGCACCGCGGTGCGCCGAAGGTTGCAGCGGAAAACAGCGCCCGGGCAATCCAGGCTGCCGTCGATTTCCGTGCCGACATGATCGAGGTCGACCTGAGAACGACCGGGGACGGGGAAATCGTGCTTTTTCATGACGAAGACACTTCCCGCATGGCGGGGGTCAAAAAAGTGGTCGGGGAGTCGACCCTCGCGGAGCTCGAGGGGCTCACCCTCCCGGGAGGCGAATCGATCATCGGGCTTCGCGAGGCACTAAAGATCGTGGGGGGAAAGATACCGCTGAACCTGGAGCTGAAAAGCGAGGGATCGGGCAGGGCGCTCGCCGCCTACCTCGATGCGAACCCCTGCGACGGGCTCATCATCGTATCCTCCTTCAAAGCGGCGGAGCTCAAAGAGTTCCGTGAAGCGGCGCCGGACATCCCCACCTCGGCCCTGGTGAGGAACCCCTCCCGACGGGACATAGAGTCGGCGCGGCAGGGAAGGTGCCTCTCCATCAACGTAAACAGCCGCCACGTGAAAGGATGGATGGCCCAGCAATCGATGGCGTCCGGCATTGCGCTCTTCGTCTACACCGTCGACGAGGAAGAGGTGTTTCACCACCTCGCCAGAATGGGAATATCGGGCTTCTTTACCAACGAGCCGGAAAAGTTGCTCCGCTTCAGAGAGGCGCTGTGACCCACGTCGACATCGTCATAATCGGCGGCGGCGTCACCGGTGCCGGCTGCCTCCTGGAAGCCCTCTCCCGGGGCCTGCGCTGCGTCCTCCTGGAGAAGGGGGACTTCTCCTCCGGGACAACTTCGGCCTCATCGCGGCTGATCCACGGCGGGATCCGCTACCTCGAGCACCTCCACTTCGGCCTCGTGGCCGAGTCGCTGAAAGAGCGTTTCTGGATATGGCAGCACTTTCCCCACCTCCTGCGGCCCATCGCGATCCACATCCCCGTCTACGGCTGGGGGAAACGGTCCCCCCTCGTTGCCGGGCTGGGCGTGAAGCTGCACGACCTCCTGGCGGGAAAGGCGAAGATCGAAAAGAGCTCGATCTATCTCGGGAAAAAGGCTCGGAACGTGGTGCGTGAAATTTCACACGACGGGCTCTCGGGACTGTTCGTGTTTCACGATTACCAGATACTGATGCCCGAAAGAATCGCCCTCGAAAGCATCGATGCCGCCGTGAGCATGGGGGGACGGGCAGAAAACTATACCCGGGTCGAAAAGATCTCGCAGACCGACGGGGGATACCTCGTCGAGGCGAGAAACAGCCACACGGGTGAAAACGCCCTCTTTTCCGCCGCGGCCGTCATCAACGCCGCCGGGGCCTGGATCGACGAGGTCAGGAAGATGGCCGGCTTTCGCGGAAAGCTCCTCCGCCCCACGAAAGGGATCCACCTGGAAGCGGAGAAGTTGACCGGGAGAGCGCTCTTCGTCGAAGCGGAAACGGACAGGCGCCTCTTCTTCATCCTCCCCTTCCTGAACCACACCCTGGTCGGCACGACCGACACGGACCACCCCGGATCCCCCGACGACGTGCGGCCCCTTCCCGGGGATGTGGACTACCTGATCAGCAACGTCAACCGGATCTTCGGGGGGGTCAAGCTCGGCCCGTCCCGCATTTTCTCGGCATACGCGGGGCTCAGGCCCCTGATCAACGTCCCCGGGAAAAGCGAGTCCGCCGTTCCCCGGCGCCATCTCGTCGTGTGCGAGGGCCCCGGCGGGAGGTTCGTCTCCATCACCGGCGGAAAGCTCACGACCTACCGGAAGATGGCAGAAGACACGGTCAAAAAAGCCCAGGCCGTCCTCGGAAATCCCGGGGGGAAGAGGGAAGGCCCCCCTTTCCTCCCCTGCGGCATCACGGACCCGCGGGAGCGGGAGGAATTTATCCGCCACCTTACAGGGGAGCACGGGATCGGGGAGGAAACCGCCTCCGCCCTCTACACCGTCTACGGTACCCGGGCGGACGTGCTGCTTGCCTTTGCGGGAGGCGACGCCCGGCTGAAATCGCCCCTCTCACCGGAAACCGCCGAGATACCGGCACAGATACTCTACGCCTACGAGAAGGAATCGGCGAAGTGCCTCGAAGATGTCCTGCTGAGAAGGATGCTCATCGGAAAAACCCCGAAGAAAGGCCTGGGGGAGGAAGGGAAGATAAAAGAGGTCCTCACGCGCTACATGGGCAAGAGCCCCGGGGAGGCAGACGGGCTGTTCTCATCCTTTCGGGACAGCGCGGCAGCAAAATTCATGATCAAAATTTGAGGGGAAAATAAAATTCCATTTTAAATAAAAGCGATTATTGTTAGAATTGGGAATGCAACTGCAAGGGAAGGCGGTGGGCGTGGCGAAATACGGAAAACTTTTTTTCCTCATCACGATCCTGGCCATTTTTCTCAGCCAGGCGCTGAACCAGGAGGCATTTGCCCTCCGGACCCTCAAGAAGGGGGATTTGGTCAAAGATTTCGAGCTGCCCCTCGTAACGGGGGAAGGCCCCGTCAAGTTATCGGAGCTTGCGGGCAAAAGCGGCCTCGTCATGATATTCTGGGCGACCTGGAGCGAGCGGTCAAAGAGCCTTCTGAAATTCGCCGAGACGGAGCTAAAACAGCAGTTTGCCGACAAGGGGATCACCTTCGTCGGGGTAAACGTCGAGGGCGAGTCTGTTTCCGACGCTGACCTTGCAAAGATCAGGGGTCTGGTCGAGGAACTGGGCATCTCCTTTCCCGTGGCCGTCGACGAGGGGCTCGTCGTCTTCGACGAGATCGGGGTGATAACGAATCCCACTACCGTTCTCGTCGGGGAGAGCCTGAAGATGGAAGGCATCTATCCGGGGTTTCCCTCTATTGCCCGCGATGAAATTCCAAAAATGGTGAACAGCTACCTGGGAATAGCGGAGGAGAGAGCACCGATTCGTGTCCAATACCTTCTGGACCACCAGCCGAAAAACAAGGCGCTGCTCCGGTACAACCTCGGCAGGAACCTCTACAAGCGCTACCTCTCCCTGAAGGGAGAGCTCAAAAACGTCCCCGCGGGAGCGGTCAAGCAGCTCGACGAAGCAATGGGGAGGGATCCCGATTTCTATGCCCCCTATATCCTGAAGGCAATCATTTACCACAAGACGGGAGAGGACGAGGAGAAACAGACCATCCTGAAGCAGATCGAGGAAAAGGATTTCAAGGAGCACGTGGAGAGGATCGACATCGCCTACATGTACATCCTCATCGGCATGAGCGATAAGGCGAAAGCCATCCTTACCGGGCTGCATGCCGAAATACCGGGCGAACAGGAAGTCAAACTCCTGGATGCGGCGGTCCTGCTGTCGGAAAACAGGGGGGAGGATGCCCGGCCCGTTCTGGCGGACCTCGCTGCACAGGAAAAAGAAAACC
>WVXK01000075.1:13083-15659 GCA_011773515.1 Deltaproteobacteria bacterium | reverse complement strand
TTCATAGCCGAGAAGATGCTCAATATATCAAAGAAATGATCCGGTATGCGGCGGCCGTCCCGCCGGGACTCTGAATTTTATCACCGCTAAACGGTCTAACCGGTAAGGCCCAAAAACCGGACCACCATGCCCGGGCGGGCACAGGACCGGAGCGTAAAAAACCGTGAAACAGCGATCTTTTCGCTGTTTCAAAAAAATTGTGTTTTATCCAAAAAAGAATTGTTGCTACAATAGCACCCAATCTTCAGGGAGCAGGTGATGAGAGCACACAACGAAAAAAAGATCTTCACCCTTTTCCTCGCCATTTTGATCTCCCTCTTCATGGGAGTCAAAAGTTCCCGCTCCTTCGCCCTGAGGACGCTCTCCAGGGGGGACACCATAAAAAATTACGAAGTCCCGATACTGGAGGGCAACACGCAAACGATGGAGAAGCTCTGCGGCGAGAAGGGCCTTCTGCTCGTATTCTGGACGACCTGGAGCGAACGGTCCCTCCAGCTGATAACGTACGCGAACCAGGAGCTGGCGAAGGAGTACGGGGAGAAGGGTATCAACATCGTGGGGATAAACGTGGAGAGCCAGTCGATAACCAGCGGGGAGATGAAAACGATCACCGAGACGGTGGAAAGGCTCAACGTGAGCATACCCCTCGGCATAGACAGGGACCTGGTGATGTACGACGAGATCGGTGTGATCAGCACACCCACCACCGTCCTGGTCTCGAAAGAGCTGAAGATCGAAGGCGCCTACCCCGGATTTCCCACGGCGGCGCGCGAGGAACTGAAGAGCATGCTGAACGCCTTCCTGGGAATCGAGGAGAAAAAGCCGACCGAGGAAGTCCGGTATCTCATGGCGAAGAAGCCAAAAAACAATGCCCTGCTCTTCTACAACCTGGGGAAAAACCTCTACAAGCGCTACGTCTCCATGAAGGACGAGCTGACCCGGGTGCCGCGAAACGCCGTAGATAAGCTCGACGATTCGATCGAGAGGGACCCCGATTTCTATTCCCCCTACCTTCTGAAAGCGATTATCTTCCACAAGGCGAAGGAGGAGGAGAAGAAAAAGGAGACCCTGAAGTCGATAGAGGAGAGAGCCTTCTCCGAGCCGGTTGAGGTAAGGGACCTGGCGTACATGTATTTCATCCTCGGCATGCTCGACAGGTCCGGCGAGCTGATCGTCAAGCTCAAGGAGATGCTGCCAGACGAGCCCACGGTGCCCCTCCTCGAGGCGCTGCTTGCCCTTTCACAGGACAAAAAAGAAGAGGCATCGGCCCAGTTCAAGGAGATCATGGAAAAGGGGGGGCTGCCCTTCGACCTCGCCGAGTTTATCGACCCCGAAACGGGGGGTGCAGGAAGCGCTGAGGGGGCGGATATGGCTGTCCGGCTCATACCCGAGAAGGTGCTCAACATATCCAAAAAGTAGGCCCGGGCACCAGAACCCTGCCATCCAACGATTCGTCATTCTGCATTCTGCATG
The DNA here is from genome assembly GCA_011773515.1 of Deltaproteobacteria bacterium. Taxonomy (NCBI): domain Bacteria; kingdom Pseudomonadati; phylum Myxococcota; class Myxococcia; species Deltaproteobacteria bacterium. The sequence continues at coordinate 14,186 of WVXK01000075.1, read as the reverse complement.
CCGAATCACTATCGAATGTTTTTCAGAACGGCATCCACCAGGTGGTCGGGAGAGAGGCCAAGCTCACGGTAGAGATCTTCGGGCGGCCCCGAGCCGCCGTACTCCCTCACCCCCATCTTCACGAACCGCACCCCCGCCAACCCCCGGGTAGCCAGCGCGTCTCCCACGACGGCCCCCAGGCCCGTCCCGGCATGGTGATCCTCGTAGGTAACGATCAGCCCCGTCCCCGCAGCGTCGTCCAGCGCATCGAGGTCGGGCTCGGCGGGGGTGGCGCAGCTGTAGACCTTCACCTGCACCCCTTTTTCCCGGAGCCGTTCCCACGCCCCGAGCGCCCGGTACACCATGGAGCCGTAGGTAAGTATCGCCCCGTCGGATCCATCCCTTATCAGGTCTGCCTTTCCGGGTTCGAAGCGGTAGGAGCCCCCGAAGAGCGGGACGCCGGATTCATCGCAGAGAACGGGGATCTTCGACCTCCCCATACCCACCAGGAAATTTCCCTCCCTTCCGGCGACATACCGTATCACCCTGTCTGTCTGGTTCGGGTCCCCCGGGATAAATACCCTGAAACCGAAAAAGTTTCGAAAAAGACCGACATAATCGATACACTGGTGCGTCTTGCCGTCTTCACCCACATCGATGCCAAGGTGCGTGCACACGAGCTTCAGGTTCGCCTCGTTTATGTCGTTCAAACGGTGCTGATTGTAGGTCTCGCATATGCCGAACACCCCGAAATCGGCGAAAAAGGTGAGGATTCCCGTTGTGGAGAGGGCTCCCGCCATGACGGCCGTGTGGTGCTCCTGGATACCCGACTCGAAGAAATGGTGGGGGCAGATGCGGGAGAACTTCTCCGTCTTCACCGATCCCGCCAGGTCGCAGTCGAAGACGACGATCGGTGTGTCCTTGCCGCAGGCGTTGATCTCGGCCATGTCGGAGAGGGCGGCGCCGAAGGCGCTCCGGTTATCGGTTACCTGGTCCGGCCCGTAGTCCCGCGACACGCCCGTGTCTACCCTGAGTTTTGGGGCAGGCCTCCCGGGTGGCTTGTAGGAAGAGGCCACCTCCTGACGGATCTCGCGGTAGCGCGCCAGGTCGTTGTCCTGGCCGAG
>WVXK01000075.1:8473-13066 GCA_011773515.1 Deltaproteobacteria bacterium | reverse complement strand
TCACAGACATCTTCCATGAAGGAGACGCCCTTTCCCATGGTCGTGACGGCGACGATCGCGTACGGCGCGCTCTCGTCGGCTGTGGCCACGTGCAACGAACGGTAGATCTGGGAGACATCGTGCCCGTCTATTTCCAGGACCCTCCAGCCATCTGACGCGAAATTTTCCCTTACGTTCTGAGGCATTATTTCCTCGATCCTCCCGGAGATCTGCAGCCCGTTGTAATCGATGAGGACCGTAAGGCCCGTCAGGCCGTATTTCACGGCAAAGCGCCGCGCCTCGGACACCTGTCCTTTCTGCTGCTCGCCGTCCCCCATCACGACGAACACGTGGTTCTCCCGCTTGAAGAGCTTCGCCGCCAGGGCAAATGCACAGCCCGCAGATAGGCCCTGTCCGAGATTTCCCGTCGACCACTCTATACCGGGGAGGTTCCTTTCGATGTGCCCTTCGAATGGGGAACCCGTCTTCCTGAAGAAGGCTATCGCGTAGTCCAGGGGGAAGAAGCCGAGCCTCCCGAGGGCAGCGTAGACGCCGGGGGATGTGTGGCCGTGGCTCACCACGATCCTGTCACGGTCCTCGTCGAAGGGGCTCTCGGGTGAAACGTTCGCCAGAAACATGAGGGTCATGAACATCTCTATCGAAGACATGGAGCCACCGGGATGCCCCGAGCCGGCGAGCGTCGTCATCCTGAGGATATCGCCCCGTGCGGCCCTGCAGTACTCCTCGATCATCGCCCTCACCTCACCCGAGACGTCCGGCGCCTTGAAACCCCTGTTCAGTGCACGATTCATTTTTCAAAATCCTTCCCTTGATTAATTGAGAAACAGGAACGTAACCTTTTTAACACAATAGCCGTTGCTGAAAAAGAGAAAAAAGGGAAAGAGGGAAAAAGCCGCTGGGGTGGGTGAAATTCTCCATCTTGACGCCCAACCGCCCCTGTGTAAGCATTTAACTATAGCATAAAACGCTGCCGAGGAGGAGTCATGGAGAGACAATTCCATCAGTTCCTCAAGATAGCTTTGATCGGGTTGACCCTTGCCCTCACATACGCCTGCGGCCCCCAGATCCAGACGACGGTCGACACGGGAGGGCCGACGGTCCAGGAAACCATCACCTACGAGGGGCCAAAAGCCCGGATCGGCGTTCCCCGCTTCGACTGCAAAGCGGAGAAGTGCGGGGGCGACATCGGCTTCGGGCTTTCCGACATGCTGAGCACGGCCCTCTTCAAAAGCGGGCGCTTCGTCGTCCTGGAGCGCGGCGAGGGCCTGAGCGAGGTCCAGAGGGAACTCGATCTGAGCGAAAGCGGATACGTGGACAAGAGCAAGGCCCCCCGGAAAGGCTTGATGGAGGGTGCCGACGTGCTCGTAATGGGGGCGATCACCGCGTTTGAACCGAAGGCCTCGGGCACCCGGGCCGGGGGTGTGGTCGTGCCCTTCAACGTTCCCCTGCTCGGCGGCGTGGCGGTGAAGAAGGACGAGGCCTACATTGCCGCCGACATCCGCCTCGTGGACGTGAGAACCGGCCGGATCATCAACGCCACCACCGTCGAGGGACTGGCCTCCCGGTACAAGGTCGGTGGCATCGGCGGCTTCATCGCGGGAACGGTGGCGCTCGGAGCCGGTTTTTCCACCTACAAGAACACCCCCATGGAAAAGGCCGTCCGGGTAATGCTCGATAACGCGATCAATGANNTCAATGAAATCGCAAAGCTCGTCCCCCCGGATTACTACCGCTACGACAGCAGGGGCCAGGAAGTCTCGGCGTACCGGCCGCACTACCCGGCGGGCGCAGGCAGGCAGGAGGTGGCCGCGAAGGGTCCTTCCCCTGCCCCCGGCGTCATCAGCGGGTCGCGCTTCATCCCGGGAAGGGAGGAGGTGTTTTCCGAAAACTTCTCTTCCTACGATATCGGCGACATACCCCGCACGATCACCGTAAAATCGGGGCAGATCGAGGTGGCCGAGTTTTCCGACAGCAAGTGGCTCAGATGCCTGAGCGATGTCCGCCTGGCCAAGGCACTCGACCTCTCCCGGGATTTCTCGATCGAGTACACGGTGTACAAGCCACAGGGTGCGCCGAGCATGAACTTTTACATCGGTGCAGACAGGGATTCGCCGGAGCGGCTCTCCTGGAAAGAGGATGTCACGTGGAAAGGCAACAGGATAACCGCGTACCGCGTGGAAACGGGGCAGACACACTCCTTCGCAATAGAGAAAAGAAACGGAAACCTCAGGGTATTCGTGGACGACAACCTGCTGGTGAACGAACCCGCTGCTTCCGGCAAAGCCGGGAAAAGGGACGGGTTTCTCTTCGAGGCGGAAAACGTAAACGTCAGCCGCGGCGACGAGCTGCTCATAACGGACCTTTCGGTCGCCTACTACTGAGATGTCCTAGAGCCCGCTCTGCTTGAACAATTCGCAGGTCCCCTTTGATCCAATCGCGTCCCGCATCCTCTCGAGGGCGACGATATACGCCGCCGTTTTCAGGGTGACCCCCTTCCCCTGAACACCTGCAGGGATCCGCCGTCCATCCTCACGGGGATCGATACCATGGTGGTTCTCTTGGGATGTTTGAGTCGTTCGACGATTTCTGAGGATATCTCGATGTGAGACGAGGCCAGATCGAGCCGGCTCAGGGCATCGCGGAAAACAGACTTCTCACCGGGACCTCCCGTATCCATTTTCCCCCTATCCCCCCTCACCGCATGATCATGTCCCGCAGCTCCTTCTCCGCCCCCTCGAGAAGGTCGTTGATGATCTCCTGGACCGTCTGCTCCTTTTTCACGAATGCCACAGACTGGCCCGCCATGAGGGATCCCGTTTCCACGTCACCATCGTGAACGGCCCTTCTCAGCGCACCTACCCAGAACTCCTCCAGCTTCCACTGTGCCTCTTCCCTCGTTATCTTTCCGCTCTTGAGCTCCTTCAGCAGCTGTAACTGAAGATCGTTGAATTCCTGCGTTCCCTTGTTGACGATGGCCCTGACGGGGATAACCGGGAGGGACGGGTCGAACTGGACCGTCGGGATGGCATCCCTGGCAGCCGCCTTTATGAACGCCTCCTTGAACCTGGGATGGGCGATGCACTCCCGGGCAGCGACGAATCTCGTCCCGAGCTGGGCACCCGATGCTCCCATGAAGAGGTAGGAGGCGATCATCTCACCCGTTCCGATGCCACCTGCAACGAAAACGGGCACATCCTCCAGGGAGGGGAGGAACTCCTGCGCGAGCACGGAAGTCGAGACGGGACCGATGTGGCCTCCCGCCTCGTGGCCTTCGATTATGAGGGCGTCGATACCCTGCCTCAGGAGTCTCCTGGCGAGCGAAAGGATGGGGGCGAAACAGACCATCTTCCTCCCCGCCTCCTTGATCCGCCTGATATCGGTCCCCGATGGAATAGCGCCGGCGAAAAAGACATATTCCACATCCATGTCCAGGACGACCTCGATGTGCTTCTGAAAGTTGGGGGCAATCGTTATCATATTGACGCCAAAGGGGTAATCCGTTTTTTTCCTCGTCTTCTCTATCTCGTCTGCCAGGAGCTCCGGCGGCATGTTGCCCCCCGCGAGGACACCGAAACCCCCCGCATTCGAAACGGCCGCTACGAGGTTCGATTCGCTCACCCAGGTCATCGCCCCGCAGAGTATCCCGTACCTGACGCCGAGAAAATCAGTCCCCCGTTTCCAGAACCGTGGAAGATACTGTAACGTCTCCAATGGGGCCTCCCCTCTTGCTGATCGAAAATTTTCTCAGTAAGAATACCACAAGTGACTCTATTTTTTAACCAAATTCCTTACCCTACGCCCTCCGATGGATGTGCAGGGGGCCCGCGCGGCGGGATTCGGAGCCCCTGCCCCGTGGCAGGCCGGAACGGGGCGTGGCAGCAAAAAACCGCTTCCCCTTTTACCCGGAAGGTTCTCACATGGCCTGTCCTCTTACCCTTCGGCCTTCAGCTTCCGAAGCTCCTCGATCAGCTCGGGGACGGCCTTGAAGAGGTCGGCCACGAGACCGAAATCCGCCATCTGGAATATGGGCGCCTCCTCATCCTTGTTGATCGCCACGATTACCCGGGAATCCTTCATGCCCGCCAGGTGCTGGATGGCACCGGAAATACCCACGGCGATGTAGAGCTCCGGGGCCACGATCTTTCCCGTCTGCCCCACCTGCCAGTCATTCGGGGCCCACCCGGCGTCGACCGCCGCGCGGGATGTCCCGATGGCAGCATCCAGCAGGTCTGCCAGCTCCTCTATGAGTTTGAAGTTCTCGGCCGATTTCACCCCCCGTCCACCCGACACGACAACGCGCGCTTCCGTCAGCTCGGGACGCTCGGACTCCGTGGCCTCCATGGACAGAAAAGCGGTCCTGAGGGAGTCTTTGTCCACGGAGACATCCAGCGTTTCGACGGGGGCGGACCCTTGCTCCGGGGCCGCATCGAAGGCCGTCTGCCGCACCGTTATGAGCTTCGGGTCTCCGGAGAGCACGACCGTTGCGACGGCGTTGCCCGCGTACATGGGCCGCTTTATCAGCAGCCCCTCCTCCCCCGCAATGAGCGCCTCGATATCCGAGGCCATCGGGGCATCCAGGAGGCCCGCAACGCG
>WVXK01000075.1:7523-8447 GCA_011773515.1 Deltaproteobacteria bacterium | reverse complement strand
CCCCTCTCCCTGATGAGCCCGGCAACCACCGGCGCGCTCACCTCTGCGAGGTAGTCCGCGAACACGTCCCCGATCACGAGATTTACCTTCGACACGCCATACCGTCCCACCTCCCCGGCTATTTTTTCCGCACCGGGCCCGCCCATAACGAGTGCCTCCACGGTCCCTCCCGCTATTCCGGCAAGCTGATGCGCGGCGGTTATGGTCGAAAGGGTTGTCTTCCTGAGCGCCCCACCCTGGTGCTCGGCTATTACCAGTATGTCTGCCATGTGAGAACTCTCCTCAAAATGAATTTTCCCGCCCCATCTCCGCGGTAAACCGTGAACCCTGAACTGTTTTCATTCCGCATTCCGCAATCCGCATTACCTTTTTTATCCCTTGAACCATAAATGCAGTTTCTCGTTTCTCGTTTCTGGTTTCTCGTTCAACCGGAAACCGTAAACCGGAAACTGGAAACCGGAAACCGGAAACGGTAAACCGTTTTTACTCCGAATTACCATATGCTCATAGAACTTTGGCTTCGTTGGCCAGTTTGTCCACGAGCTCCTTGACGCTCTCCACCTTTTTCCCCCCCGCCCTTTCCGCGGGCGGCTCGAGCTTGATCACCCGCACCTTCGGTTCGGGAACCAGCCCGAGATCCGCTGTGGACAGAACCCTCATCTCCTTCTTCTTGGCCTTCATGATCCCCGGGAGGGATGCGTACCGGGGCTCGTTCAACCGGAGGTCGGTGGTCACGATGGCGGGCAGCCCCACCTCTATGGTCTCGAGGCCCCCGTCTACCTCCCGCGTCGTCTGCGCCCGCTTCCCGTCTTCGGAAAAGGCGATTTTCGATACGAAGGTGGCCTGAGGGAGACCAAGCTTCGCCGCGAGGATCTGCCCCACCTGATTGGAATCGTCGTCGACGGCCTGCTTCCCCATGATGAC
>WVXK01000075.1:5034-7484 GCA_011773515.1 Deltaproteobacteria bacterium | reverse complement strand
GGCGCCTCTGCAAGGATGGCCCGGTCAGCCCCCATGGCGAGCGCCGTCCTGACCTGGAGTTCGGCGTCTTTGCCGGCCACGGTAACGACGACAACCTCGCCGCCCATTTTTTCCTTGATCCTCAGCGCCTCCTCGACGGCGATCTCGCAAAAGGGATTGAGCACCATCTTCACCCCTTCCAGGTCGATTCCCGACCCGTCCTTTTTTACCTTCACCCGCTCATCGGGGTTGGGGACCTGCTTTACCGGCACCAGTATGCGCACGATGCACCTCCATCGCTTCATTGCCCTGCACTGTGGGGCTTAACACCGCGGAAAATGATAAACCATTTCAGGGGATATTTCAATAAAAAATGAATAACTATTCATTATTGGCCGTGGGGGTGAAGAACTTGAGCCTGTCTGCCACGATCACGAGGGCCGAACCGAAAATCCCTCCCGAAATATCGGCCATGAAGTCGTAAAGGGACGGCACCCTCCAGGCGACCCACCTCTGGTGAATCTCATCGAATCCCCCGATGAGGCTGATCACCAGGACCGTGTAGATGAAAATCATCTCCCTTCTCAGGTTTCCCTCCCGCAGGTAGCAGGAGAAGAGCAGGCCCGACACGCCGTAGATGATAAAGTGGCCAGCCTTGTCGTACTGGGCAATACCCGATACGAGGGGAATTCTCGGGATGGACATGATGATGAACGTACCCACCACCCAGAGGACGAAGAGATAGAGATATTTTTCTCTCTTCCTGATCATAGGATATTATACGGGGTTTTACCGCCCCGCCACCTCTCTGATTCGGGCCCGGCAAGACCCCGTACTCCCTTTCCATTCATGATTATCGGAAGGATCGGGCAAAACAATGAGCAAAAAAAACCGGCTCTTACACGATCGGGGGGAAGCCCGAACGTGGGAGCCCACTGCCTGTTTTCCGGGGAAACGCGGTAAAACCCGGTGGATACCGTGGGCTCATCGTCCCGGGTTGCAGGGGGTTGTGGAAACCGGCCAGTCCGCAAAGATCAAGCGGCGCGCCGGCACGTGCCCTCCGGCTCACTCGGGTTTTTCTTGCCGCCCCTTCCCTACCCCTCCGGGAAGGTTCAGGAGCGCCGCCAGTATGCCTCGCGCGTCGCGGGAGAAAAAGAGGGTGAGGCCGACCATGGCCACGACCGTCGACGTGACCACCTTGATCCCCTCCTCGTAGAGGAGAGCGATACCGCAGATCGCAAAGACCATGGTAACGGCAAAGAGCACGCGAACGGAGGACCTGACGGAGCGGGTGTGCCTGAGCATCCGGTGATGCACATGGTCCAGGTCACCGGAAAACGGGGACCTGCCGGCCATCAGCCGCCGCAGAAAAACCAGGGTCGTGTCGCCGATGACCAGGCCGTTTACGAGCACCATCGGGAAAAAGGCCACGGACCCGTCGGCCGTCCGCAGGCACATGATGGACGTGACGGCTAAGAGGTAGCCCAGGATCAGGCTTCCCGTATCCCCGAGGAAGATCTTTGCGGGATACCGGTTGAAGAAGTAAAAGGTCATTGACGAGACCGATATGACCGCCGCAAACGTCGCGGGGAGAGTGTTCCCGTTTGCAAAGCCGATTGCCGAAATGACGGCGGCGACTCCCGCTACAATGCAGCTGGCGAGCCCGTCGAGCCCGTCGATCAGGTTGTAGGCGTTCGTGATCCCAACGATCCAGACCAGGGTCAGGGGGTATGCGAACATGCCCGTTGATACCGACCCGTCGTAGGGTATCAGGATGCTGTCCAGGACAAGGCCGGAGCTCATCGCGATCAGCGCGGCAACGATCTGAACGAAAAACTTTACCTTCGCGCCGGCCCCGCGGACGTCGTCGTACATCCCGAGAAGGGCTATGACGATCAGCCCCGCGGCAGCGCCGGCCAGAAAGGAGGTGCCGCCAGCGCCGGCGTCACCGGAACAGAAATAGAGCAGAAACAGGGCGCAGATAAGAAAGATGACACAGAGGGCAAACCCTCCCGTGCAGGGTACGGCTCTTTCGTGAATCTTCTTTTCACCCGGCCTGTCGACGATGCTGAACCTTTTACCCAGAATCGCTGCCGAAGGAATGAGTACCATGGCCGAGACGAAGGAAAAGAAAACAACGAGAACCCACTCCATAGAAAGTATTCCCCCCCTTGCTCCAAATGTTATGGGCCGAAGAAACCTGCCGCTCACCCCGGATCAGATAAACGCAAAATCTTTTTTCGGTAAGTAAAACCCCGTTTGAATGGTAATACACTCGAAGAAAAAAGTGAAGGAAAAACTTTCAGGGGAAAAATCGGTCGGTCATGCCGCCGTCATACATTTGCCGCCAATCACTTCTCTCTCCCGTAATCGTCGCCGAAGCGGACGATGTCATCCTCCCCCACGTACTCCCCGTTCTGCACCTCGATGATATTCAGGGGCACCATGCCCGGATTTTCCAGCCGGTGCTT
>WVXK01000075.1:3776-4932 GCA_011773515.1 Deltaproteobacteria bacterium | reverse complement strand
AGGACCGTGTAGCTTCCCCAGGGCCGGGAGACCGTACGGTGCTCTATGCGCTCCTTCGCCCCCTTCTCCCGCAAGAGATCCACCACCCTCCTTACGTCCTGGGCACGCTCCTTCGGGATGACCAGGGTGGCGTCCTCCGTATCCACGACCACCATGTCCTTAACACCGACAGCGGCAACGAGGTCAGAGCCGGCGTGGAAGACAGAATCTCTGCACTCTATGGCAACGACGTTTCCAAAGGACACGTTCCCGTCCTGATCGGTCTCCTCCACCTCGTCCAGGGAGGACCAGGACCCCACGTCGGACCATGAAAAATCGCACGGCACGACGGCAACCCTGTCGGACCTCTCCATGACGCCGTAGTCGACGGAAATCGGCTCGATCGCCCCAAACGCNNNCTTTTCACTTCCTCGAGAAACGTACCCGCCCGCCAGATGAACATCCCGCTGTTCCAGTAGTAGCTCCCCTCTTTCACGAACTGCTCGGCCCTCTCCCTGTCGGGCTTCTCCGTGAACCGGTCGACGGCGTAGACCCCCTCGCCGATTTCCCTCCCCCTCCGGATGTAGCCGTAGCCCGTCTCGGGCTTCCGGGGGGCGATCCCGAGGGTAACGAGAAAACCCTCCCTTGCCGCGCCGGCGGCCTTCGCGATCGCCTCCCTGAAAAGATCGTTCTCCTTGATCACGTGGTCCGAGGGCAAAACCACCATGATGCCGTCCCCGAAGCGGTCACGGATAAACCGTGCCGCAAGGGCAATGGCGGGCGCCGTGTTCTTCGCCGCCGGCTCGACGACGAAGTGGAGGGGCTCGCTCAAAAGTTCGAGCCGTATCTTCTCGGAGAGTTCCCTCCCCGCCACCACGATCGCAGTCCCCCCTGCCGACAGCTCCCTGGCGCGGTCCACGGTCTGCCCGATCAGGCTTTTGTCCCCGCCAATCCTTATAAACTGCTTGGGCCACTGCTCCCGGGAAAGCGGCCAGAAGCGCGTCCCGGCGCCCCCGGCCAGGATGACCGGGTAAATGTCGTTTGTCTCCATTCGCCTTCTCCCATCACATCATTTCCATCGCGGGACAAAAAAACCTCAATTTAGAAGTTCAGAACTCACCGTTCACAGCCCAGAGCTAAAACACCGGATCTTTTTCTGTTTGCCGCATTTGCATCT
>WVXK01000075.1:0-3738 GCA_011773515.1 Deltaproteobacteria bacterium | reverse complement strand
GAATTGATGCGTGACACGTCGAGGAGCTTTCTCGGTGTCCCATCTGGTTTGGTGGAGTCAAACGTTAACCTTCCTGCATATCCAACCACATTCCTGATCAATTCAGCAAGGTCCCTTATGGAGATATCCTCCCCAGAGCCGACGTTGATAAACCCGCTGTCATCATATTCTTTCATCAGGAACACAAGGGCACTGGCGAGATCATCTGCATACAGAAACTCTCTTCTCGGCATTCCCGTACCCCAGACGACAACCTCGGCATCGCCTCTCACTTTTCCCTCGTGAAATCTTCTGATAAGTGCCGGGATCACATGAGAATCCTTCAGGTCGAAGTTATCTCCCGGCCCATAGAGGTTCGTGGGCATCGCCGAAATGAATACGCTGCCATACTGCCTTCTGTAGGCCTCGCACATGATGATACCGGCGATTTTTGCCACAGCATATGGCTCATTGGTTTTCTCGAGATATCCCGATAAGAAAAATTCTTCTCTCATAGGCTGGGGACATTCGCGTGGATAAATGCAGGAAGATCCGAGAAAGAGAAGTTTCTTAACGCCGGACGTTCTCGCACTATCGATAACGTTCAGCTGGATAGCGAGGTTATCAAAAATAAACTCCGCCGGGTAGGTGTCGTTTGCGTGAATGCCCCCCACTTTCGCAGCTGCGAGAAACACGTATTCCGGTTTCTCTGATATGAAAAACTTCATGACAGCGTCTCTGTCACGAAGGTCGATCTCATTTGAAGTCCGGGTTATGAGGTTCCCGAAACCCGATCGCTTCAATTCCCTTACGAGAGCTGAGCCCACCAGCCCCCGATGTCCGGCAACGTATATTTTCGATTCCAGCTCCATCATCCCCAAACAGCGACAATTACGCGTTTGTTTTCAAGAACATAGCGGTTCAATTCACGGGGTTCGAGTTTATCACATGCCCTCTCAAAGTTTTCGTGACACGGGACTCGCGTATCTAACTCGAAACGGGTTTTTCTTTCAGAATCCAAACGCCGAAACACAATTTTTGGCCATCTACCCTTGACCCTGATAACGCCACTATTCGTCGTTTTCCCTCTCCATCGAGAGAGCATTGTCCGTCCACGAAAGTCCTTTTTCTTCGAGAGCCTTGATACCCTCTCCCGGCGGCTCTATGCCGTGTGCCTTGAAGTCAAAATCCACCATGATCTTCACCAGCTCTTTGAAAGGAACTCTTGGCTCCCATCCGAGATCTCTTTTTGCTTTTCCCGCATCGGCCAGAAGGCAGTCAACCTCGGTGGGCCGGAAATACTTGGTATCTATTTCCACATACTCATTGAAATCGAGCCCGGCATAGCGGAACGCTTCATCGAGGAATTCGCGGACCGAATGTGTCTCTCCCGTACCGATCACGAAATCATCCGGCCGGTCGTGCTGGAGTATCCTCCACATACACTCCACATACTCCGGGGCAAATCCCCAGTCCCTTTTCGCATCGAGATTGCCAAGGTAGAGCTTTGACTGTTTTCCCAGTTTTATGTGAGCCAGGGCTCTCGTTATCTTTCTGGTCACAAAAGTCTCTCCTCTCCTTGGAGATTCGTGGTTGAACAAAATCCCGTTCGATGAGAAAAGCTTGTAGGCTTCCCTGTAGTTCACCGCCATCCAGTATGCGTATACTTTCGCAGCAGCATAAGGGCTTCTCGGGTAAAAAGGTGTCTTTTCATTCTGGGGAGGAGGAGCAACACCGAACATCTCCGAAGAAGAGGCTTGATAAAATCTACTTTTTACACCGCTCCTCCTGATCGATTCGAGGATCCTCGCCGTGCCAAGGGCAGTTATGTTGCCTGTATATTCGGGTATATCGAAGCTCACCCGCACATGGCTCTGGGCCCCCAAATGGTATATCTCGTCGGGCCTTATATTATAGATAAGGTTATCGAGCTGACCCGAATCTGCAAGGTCTCCATAATGAAGGTAAAGCCGCGCTTCCGGCTCGTGCGGATCGACGTATATTCTCTCGATCCTGGAGGTGTTAAACGTGCTGGCTCTCCTTATTATCCCGTGCACTTCATATCCCTTCGAGAGAAGAAACTCGGCGAGGTAAGAGCCGTCCTGGCCTGTGATCCCCGTTATGAGTGCTTTCTTTGCCAATCACAACCTCCCTGTTACGAATAGTGTGATTATAGAACATTCCTTCAATCCGGTGGAAGGGGTTATTGATCCAATGGTTTGAACAGACACATCGGGTAAATGGGAATTCGGAATGCGGAATAAAACCGGTTTACCGTTCACGGTTCACGGTTAACGGTTTCCGGTTGAACCCGAAACGCGAAACCGCTTTCTCGGGACCCGGGACACGGGACTACAGATCCCTTCCCGCAGACTTTATAGTCAACATGTCGCGGTGCTGCAATTGTTTGCTGCAGCAGCAATTTGCCGTTTTGTTTTCCACCCCCTTCGGGTATCATCACGGAAAAAGCGAAGCGAGGTTGGCAGATGGCGGAAAACGTTCTCGTCGCCGGCGGTGCCGGGTACATCGGAAGCCACGTGGTCAGGGAGTTGATGAGAAAAGGAGGGAACGTCACCGTGGTGGACAACCTCTCCACGGGGCACCGGTGGGCTGTCCCCGAAGGGGTCCTCGAGGTGGAGGACATAGGCGACGCGGAGAGGATGAAGGCGATTCTCCGGGAAAAGAACGTAGACACGGTCATGCACTTTGCCGCCCACATCGTCGTGCCCGAAAGCGTGGCAAACCCGTACAAGTACTACGTGAACAACGTGCTCAAAACGATAGAGCTCCTCCGCGCCATGGCGGAAACGGGCGTTCGAAACTTCATCTTCTCCTCGTCGGCTGCCGTGTACGGCAATCCCGAAAGGGTGCCCATCCGGGAAGACGAGCCGATAAAGCCGATAAACCCCTACGGGAACACGAAGGCAGCGGTGGAGCGGATCCTCGAGGACTTTTCGGCGGCCCACGGCACAGGGTTCGTGTCCCTTCGGTATTTTAACGCCGCCGGCGCCGACCCCGCGGGGGGCCTGGGGGAGTGCCACGACCCCGAAACCCACCTGATTCCCCTCCTTTTGAAAGCAGCCAGGGGGCAGATTCCCGGCGCGAAAATCTTCGGGACCGACTACCCCACGCCGGACGGCACCTGCATAAGGGACTACATCCACGTAAACGACCTGGCAGAGGCGCACATCCTCGCGCTTAGCTACCTTGCGGGCGGGGGAAAGAACGCCTTCTTCAACTGCGGTTACGGCAGGGGCTACTCCGTCCGGGAAGTGGTGGACATGGCAAAGAGGGTAACCGGGGTCGATTTCCCGGTCACGGAAGAGGCCCGGCGGCCCGGGGACCCGCCCGTTTTGGTGGCAGACAGCACGGAGCTTGCGAAAAACCTTGCGTGGAAACCGGAGCACGACGACCTCGAGCACATCGTGAAGACGGCCTGGGAGTGGGAGAGAAATCTATAAAAACATGTAATGCGGAATGCGGAATTCGGAATGTGGAATGAACACCCAACTCTAAACTATAAACTCTGAACTCGAAACTCTGAACTTGCCGAAAATGAAAACAAAAAGGGGGATGGCCCCGATGGGCTCGATCCCCCTTTTTAGCATTCACAATAGGGCTATTCTTATCGAATATCCCTTACTTCTTCCTTCTCCTGACAACGTACCATCCACCGATGAGGAGCAGCAGGATGAAGGCTCCTGCACCCTGGAGAATCGGCGCCTTCGATCCGACGATGGCGCATCCGCCGCCGCCGCC
>WVXK01000074.1 GCA_011773515.1 Deltaproteobacteria bacterium | reverse complement strand
GCCACCAGGCTCACGTCCTCCAGCACCGGTTCGCCATCTTTGTAGGCGAAGGAGACGTGCTCAAACTCGACCCGGCCCTGGATGGGGGGCATCTCCACCGCGTCGGGCGCGTCAACGATGTCTGGCTCCGTGTCTATCAACTCGAAGATGCGTTCGGCTCCGGCCAGCGCCGCCTGCAACTGGGTGTAGAGCTGAGCCAGCGAGCGGATGGGCATGTAGAAGCGGCGCACATAGTCCAGGAAGGCGACGATGGTGCCCACGGTGACCAGCCCGTTGAGGGCCAGGTAGCCGCCGTAGCCAGCCACGATGGCTGTGGCGATGGTGCTCAGCACGTCCAGGGCCGGGGTGAAGGCCGAGGTGATGCCCACGGCCTGGACGTTGGCGTCGCGGTCGGCCGCGCTGAGCTGGGCAAAGCGGGCCTGGCTGGCCCCCTCACGGCTGAAGGCCTGCACCTCCCGCACGCCGGAGATTTTCTCCTCCAGCTCGGCGCTCACCTGGCCAATGGTCTCCCGCGTGCGGCGGAAGGCGCGGAAGGCCCAGCGGGAGAAGATGGTAGTGGTCAGCAGCATGAAAGGCAGCACGGTGAAACTGGCCAGAGCCAGCCGCATGTTCAGGCCGGCCATGGCCACAACGATGCCGATCAGGGTCAGCACATCGCCGCTCAGGCGCACGAGGCCCACGTTGAGCGCATGGTTGATCACGTCCACGTCGTTGACCAGCCGCGACATCAGGTCGCCCGCCTCACGCTGGTCGAAGAAGGTCAGGGAGAGGGTCTGGATGCGCTGGAAGATCTGGGTGCGCATGGTGTAGAGCACCCGCTGGCCGACCAGGGTCATCAGATAGAACTGGCTGGCCGTGGCCCCCCAGTTGAGCAAGTAGGTGGCCAGCAAGAGCAACATGGTGCGGGTGAGCCCGGCCTTGTCGCCTGGGGTGATGAACTGGTCCACGGCCACGCCCAGCAGATACGGCCCGGCCAGCCGCATCAGGGTGCTAAAGACCACCAGCACCAAAACCACCACCAGCCACGGCCACGACGCGCCAAAGTAACCCAGCAGCCGCCGCAACACCTGGCCCGTATCGTGGGCCTTTTCTTCTCTCAGACCGGCCATCCGGCGGAATCCACCGCCA
>WVXK01000073.1:4967-5908 GCA_011773515.1 Deltaproteobacteria bacterium | reverse complement strand
CCCGATTGTTACCGGAAGGGGTTCTTCCTGATAATCGTCGAGTTCCTCTCCGGGCCGACCGACACCATCACGATCGGTATGCCCGTCAGTTCCTCGATGCGCCTGATGTATCTCCTGGCCTGCTTGGTCAGGTCGGAAAACTCCTTGGCCGTCGTGATGTCCTCGCTCCACCCGTCGAGCTCCTCGTATACGGGCTCCACCCTCTCCAGAAGGTCGATCTCCGGTGTCAGGTGATCGATGATCTCCCCGTTCATCCGGTAACCGACACAAATTTTTATCCGGGGCAGGCCTGTCAACACGTCAATCTTGGTCAGCGCAAGGCCGTCGAACCGGTTCAGCCTCGCGGCGTAGTTCACCACCATCGCGTCGAACCAGGCGCACCTCCTCGGCCTTCCCGTCGTCGAGCCGTACTCGTTGCCCGCGTCCCTGATATATTGTCCATCATCATCGAAGAGCTCCGTGGGGAACGGGCCGCCCCCAACCCGGGTCGTGTACGCCTTCGCGACGCCGATGACGGTCTCTCTCACCTTCACCGAAATGCCCGCGCCCGTCGCCACGGAACCCACCACCGTGTTGGACGACGTGACGAAGGGATAGGTCCCGTGGTCAACGTCGAGCATTGCCCCCTGCGCGCCTTCGAAGAGTATCTTTGCCCCCTTCCTCATCTCGTTGTCGAGATACAAAGAGGTGTCCACGATATGGGGTTTGAGAAGCTCCCCGTACTTGAGATACTCATCGTATACACGCTCCATGTCGACGGGGGGCTGGCCGTAATAGCCGGTGAGGATAAAATTGTGGAGGTCGAGGATGTTTGAGAGCTTATCCTTCAATATCCGGGGTTTCAGGAGGTCAGCAACCCGTATGCCCACCCTCGCCATCTTGTCCGCATAGCAGGGGCCTATTCCCCTCGACGTGGTACCGAGCTTTTTCTCCCCCAGTTT
>WVXK01000073.1:4670-4833 GCA_011773515.1 Deltaproteobacteria bacterium | reverse complement strand
AACTTTTCCTCGCCGATGACCAGGGTGTGGCCGGCGTTGTTGCCCCCCTGGAAGCGGACGATGATATCGGCAAACTCCGAGTATATATCGACAACTTTCCCCTTACCTTCATCGCCCCACTGGGCTCCGAGAACGGCCACGCTGCTCAATTTTATCTCACCCT
>WVXK01000073.1:1240-4500 GCA_011773515.1 Deltaproteobacteria bacterium | reverse complement strand
ATCCCCGCTATGTTGATCTCCTGCTCGCCCAGATAGGTCCCCACGCTCCCGAGAACGCCGGGGACGTCCTGGTTGTTCATCATGATAATCGAGCCTTCCAGGTGTGCCTCTATGTGGAACCCCATGATTTTCACGATCATCGGCTCCTTCCCGAAGAGGGTTCCCGAGCAGACAAAATCCTTTCCGTTGCTCCGGGTCTTCACCCGGATGAGCGACGCGTAGGTCTCGGAACGGGCCGTCTTGGTCTCGGTGACCTTCAACCCCCGCTCCTCTCCAATCATCCTCGCGTTTACCAGGTTGACCCCTTCCACCTGGTGCTGGAGAAAACCCTTGATCGCGGCTATCGTTATCTGGGCCGTATCGAACTGGGTCACCTCGCCGTGATATTCGACGGTGATCTCGGAGGGTCTCCCCACGAGAAGCTGCCCGTGGAAGCTCCCCAGTTTCTCCGCCAGCTCGATGAAGGGCCTGATGATGGGAACCAGCTCCGCTGATATGGAGGGAAAGTTCACCGAGTTCCGGATGGTGCTCCTCTTCAGGTAATCGACAATCTGCTCGGCTATCTGGAGTGCCACCTTCTCCTGTGCCTCTATCGTCGAGGCGCCCAGGTGGGGGGTGCAGATAATCCGCTCGTTGCCGAGCACCTGGCTGTCGGGAGGAGGGGGCTCCTGGGGGAAAACATCGATGGCGGCGCCCGCCACCTTTCCCGAATTCACCGCCTCTGCAAGTTCGGCCTCGTTGACGATGCCGCCCCGCGCGCAGTTTATGATGTACACGCCGTCTTTCATCTTGGATATGTTTTCCGCGTTGATTATGTTCTTGGTTTCCGGCGTCAGGGGCGTATGGACGGTAACGACATCGGAGCGCTTGAACAGCTCCTCCAGCGAGACGAGCTCCACCCCGAGGAGCGCGGCATCCTCGGCAGAAATGTACGGGTCGTAGCCAAGGACGATCATCTTGAGGCCCTTCGCCCGGTCGGCGACGATNNACCAGGGACATCATGAGCGAAATCGTGTGCTCCGCCGTCGTGACCGTATTCCCCCCGGGGGTATTCATGACGACGACGCCGTTTTTCGTGGCCGCGCTGACATCGATGTTGTCTACACCGACGCCAGCCCTCCCGATGACCTTGAGTCTCTCTATGCCGCCAAGGACCTCAGCCGGGACTTTCGTCCCGCTCCTGACGATGATGGCGTCGTAGGAGTTGATCACTTCTTTCAGCTCCTCGGGGCTCATCTTGCCCTGCACGTCGACATCTATACCCTCGCTTCGCATAAAATCTATGCCCACCGCCTGTAGGTTGTCCAGTGCCAAAACTTTCACGCTTCCCATATCGCTGTAACTCCTTTCTTATATTGTCGCCCTCTCCTCCTCGAGAACCTGCATCGCTGCGCTGACACCCGTGCCGAACTCGACGGGATAGCCGAGCCGCTTCAGGGTCATCTCGAGGGCAGCCATCGCGATTATCACGTCGAAGTTGCCCGCGTACCCGAGGTGGGCAATCCTGAAAATGTGCCCTTTCATGCTCCCCTGGCCGCCGGCTATGGTGATGTTGTGCTCGTCCCGTAGCGTCTTGGGGATCTTGCCGCCGTCGACCCCTTCCGGAACCTTCACGGCAGTAACGGCATTGCTCGGCGAAGCGGGAGCAAAGAGCTCGAGCCCCATTGCCTTGACGCCCTCCCTCGTCGCCCGTGCAATCCTGGCGTGCCGTGCGAATACATTCTCCAGCCCTTCTTCCCTCATCATCTTCAGTACCTGGCAGAGCCCCATAAGCAAGGAGACCGCGGGGGTATAGGCGGTCTGGTTCTTGGCTATCGCCTTCGCTTCCTTCCGGTAATCGAAGTAATATTTGGGCAGGTCTGATTCTTCGGCAAGTTTCCACGCTTTCTCCGACACTGCCGCGAAGGCGAGCCCCGGTGGAAGCATGAACGCCTTCTGGGAGCCGGCGAGGACGATATCGAGACCGCACTTGTCCGTGGGGACGCTGAAGACACCCAGGGCGGTGATGGCATCGACGACGAGTATCGTTCTGTCCCTGTCCCTTGTGAGCTTTGCGATCTCCTTGACCGGATGCATTGCCCCGGTGGAGGTTTCCGAGGCCTGCACGTATACGGCTTTGGCATCGGGATTCTCCTCGAGGGCCCTGCCCACGTCAGCCGGATCAACCGCCTGGCCGTAAGGGACATCGATGTTTACCGGATTGACCCCGTAGGTTTCGCAAATCTCCGCCCACCGCTCTCCGAACTTACCGCCGCGGACGCATATCGCTTTATCCCCTTTTTTCAAAAAGTTCGAAATGGCACCATCCATCGCACCTGTCCCGGATGACGCAAACACCAGCACTTCTCTCTCCGTCTGAAAAACATACTTGAGGCCTTCCCTGACCTCCTCCATGATCGCCTCAAATGCCGGGGCCCGGTGATGGACTATCGGCTCCGCCATCTTCAGCAGGACTTCGGGAGGGATGGGCGTCGGTCCAGGCGCAAGAAGGTAGTACTTTTTCATCTCGTTCACCTCCGGTTTTTTGCGTGAGAACTCACTATGTATCAAAGGCCTGAAATGTTGTCAATCGTTAAACAAACAGCAAAAAAAAAGGGGGATCACAATCCCCCGGCTGCATGAAATAATCTATCTGACAGGTCACTGGTCACGCGTATCGCGTCCTTTCCGCCCTCTCTCCCCGTCCGTAACTTCCTCTCCATTATTTATTTTTTTTATCCTCTTGACAACAACTTTTTTGTCCGGGGTGGTCAGGTAGTAGACCCTCACCCTCTCTCCCAAAGATACCTTGCTCGCCATATCGGGCGTCACCATAAACGAGCGCTCTCCCCTCCGTCCCTTCACGTGCACGACACCCTCGTTCCGATCGACTTTCAAGACCGTGCCCGTCAGGCGGTGTCTCGTCGCGTCCCTATCCTTCACCTTCTCCGTAACGGATGTGCGGGGTTTGTCTTCGCCAAGGGAAGGAGTTGTAAGCGCCGGCGCAAGGGCGAAGAAAAAAAGCACGAAAATAGCAACGAATGATTTGAAAACGTTCATGACAGCACCTCCTCTCTTTTTCCCCTATCGCGATGCAAGGGAGATGCCACAATCTAAAGCGCTACGCCGGGTCCCGGCAGACGGGGCAGTCACCCCTGTCGTCCCGGTAAATGGGTATCTTCTCGAAGGTTCCGGGAGTCTTGATCTCCTTTAACTTTTCAAGGAGCAGATTAAGGAGCCTTTTCTGGAGGAACTTCTGGTTCGGAAATCCGAAGGGGTGT
>WVXK01000073.1:0-1103 GCA_011773515.1 Deltaproteobacteria bacterium | reverse complement strand
TTTCCATATCCAGCAGGACATCGAGGGGAAACACGACGCCGGGGTCCAGCTCCGCGTCCCGGATGTCATAGTAATCGTGGGTTATGCTCAGGCTGGAAGCTGCCGTGTCCGAGGGTATCTCCCGGTAGGTGGGGTCCCCGTCCCGGTCCTTCATGTCGAAAGGCCTGTCGCCTGTAACGTGGACACCTGCCGTTGTCACCAGGGCGACCCGCGCGGCAAAGGGATCTTCCGGCGGTTCTGCCCAGTAGGTTTCCTCGAAAGTTAGGATCTGCGCCTTTCTCTCCCACATCCGGAACAGTACGGGGAACTTTGCCAAAAGCACCGAAAGGATGCTGTCCGATAACTTTTTCACCTGCCTCTCCCTTGCCGCTCTTTCATAATTGCTTTGCTCTCGTCCACACCACCATTTTATACTCTTCCCGGAGGAAAGTGAAAAATTGCCTGTCCGATGACGGGGAAAAAATCATGAAAAACAGGGTATCGGTGATCATCCCTTCCCTGAACGAGGAGGAGAACATAGGGCAGGCCCTTGCATCCGTGATCGCAGGAGACCCCTTCGAGGTCGTGGTTGCAGACGGGGGAAGCACGGACAGGACGATCGAAATCGCACGTGCTTACCCCGGCGTTACGGTCACGGAGGCCGGGCGCAGCGGGAGGGCAGCGCAGATGAACGAGGGTGCAAGGATGTGCTCCGGAGATATTTTTCTATTTCTCCACGCAGACACAACACTTCCCGGCGGATGGGCCCTCCTGCTCGGGGAAAAGATGCTCGACGGTAAAACCCTCGGGGGGTGCTTCTTCGTAAGGCTTTCCGGCAGCCGGTTCATCTACCGCCTCATCGGTTGGATGATAAACGCAAGGACCCTTCTTTTCCGGTCGTTTACCGGAGACCAGGCGATGTTTATGCGAAGGGAGTTTTTCGAGAGCACCGGGGGATTCCCCGATGTTCCCCTGATGGAGGACCTGATGATGGCCGACAGGATACGAAAGGATGGTAAGGTTGCATTTATCGGGAACCCGGTCAAAACCGCATCCAGGAAATGGGAAAGATTCGGGCCTGTGAGGACAATCTTTCTGATGTGGTACATCAAAAGCCTTTTCAG
>WVXK01000072.1 GCA_011773515.1 Deltaproteobacteria bacterium | reverse complement strand
GATAGCAAATGTGAATAACCAATCAGGTATATCAAAATGTGTATGTAGTCAGCGAAAGTGGGACAAATTAGCCATCAAAATTAATGGGCACTTACTGGAGATTGCCCTGCTCCCTGGCAACCCTATTATAGCCCCTTCTTTCCTGTAATGTCCTGCTCTTTGCCTCCTTTCTTTTCTGAATTATCTCAAGATGCCTGCCTATATATACATTGTATGGAGTTAAATCGCCCAGACCCTCATGGTAGCGCCGGTAGTTGTAGTACTCGATAAAGTCAGCTATTGCTCTCTCCAGTTCGCCCGGCATATCGTACGGCAGTTGGTTTATCTCTCCTTTGAGGCTGCGGTGGTATCTCTCTATCTTGCCATTGGTCTGGGGATGGTAGGGAGACGCAATTATATGTCTTACACCTACCAGCCTCAGATATTCGCCAAACTGTCGTGATAGATAGCCGGTTCCATTGTCGGAGAGAAGCACGGTCCGGTCTTCCACCGGGATATCCGTCATACCGGTGGCATCCACTGCTTTCTGGACGACGTCGATAAGGGAGCCTGCTGCCATATCGCTCTTAAGCTCCCATGCCAGTATGAAACGGCTGTAGTCGTCCATCACCGTCACCAGGTAATACCAGCCCCAATCGAATACCTTGATATGAGAACAGTCCGTAGCCCAGAGCTCGTTCGGTCTCTTGGTCTTGCGGTGATATTCCTTTCCAGCCTTGAAACCGATTACTTCAGCAGGCTTGATCAGGCCTTCACGCTTCAGGATGCGAAAGACGGTGCTCTCCGATACATACCACCCCTCTTCGTCAACAAGCTGCCAGGCAAGCTGCCGGCAGGAAAGCTCCGGTGATGCCCGCGCCATGGCTAATATCTTCGCCTCTTCCACTGGCTTCAATTTGTTCCAGGGTACCGGCGACCCTCCCTTCTTGTCCTGTAATCTGCCCTCACTCTGTCGCTTCAGCCACTGGTAATAGGTGCTCCTGGGAAATCCCAGGTGCTCCAAGGCTCTTCGCCGCGGCAATCCCAAATTAGTAACAAACGCCAGTATCTTTTTCTTCTCAGCAGCGCTCACCCGCCTGTACCTCCTCTTTATTCGAGGTCCGGGGGCGCTGTTTTTTTGAGCACATGCACCTGGAGGGAAAGCTCGGCGACCAGCGTCTTCAGCCTGGCATTGTCACGCTTGAGCTCCTGCACCTCAGACTTTGTGGCATCTCTGGTGATATCATGGGTGAGCCTCTCTTTGCCGGCTTCCATGAAGTCCTTCAGCCAGGCATAGTAGGTGCTCGGCTTGATGCCTTCCCGGTGGCAGAGATCCCGGATGGGAGTGTCCCGCCTGAAACCTTCCAGCACGATGCGGATCTTCTCTTCGGCGGTGAATTTACGGCGGGTAATACGCTTGATATCCCGGATAAGTTGCTTTGTTTGCTGTGTTTTGGCTTCAGCCTGCCAGATATTGTCTATTCCCTGGGTCATTTTCCTGCTCCTTTTCAGTCGTTACTTTACTTCTTCCTTGGAGCAGGGGCAACCCCTTAAGCGTCCATTAACTTATGTCTCATTTGTGTCCAATTTATGCTGACGATTTACATCTCATGCAACCATACTCTTTTCTCCAGCGGTAGTAGG
>WVXK01000071.1:162-1049 GCA_011773515.1 Deltaproteobacteria bacterium | reverse complement strand
TCCAGATTTGGCACATATGCCTACTGGCAGGCAGGAAGCGGCTGGACGGACTATACAGCTACGGTAACGATGAAATCCACTGACAACGACGGCATAGGTGTTATGTTCCGCTATCAGGACGAGAATAACTACTACAGGTTCATTTGGGACAGTCAGCGTAGTTCTCGTGCCCTGGTAAAAGCTGAGAACGGCGTATTTAGCATTCTTGCCGAAGATTTCGTTCCGTATGTTCCAGGCAAGAGTTATCAGGTAAAGATTTCCGCCCAGGGCAGCTCATTGCAGGTCTCTATAGATGGCAGTCCGGTCTTTTCGGTAAACGACAGCACCTTTTCATCCGGGACTATAGCACTGTATAGCTGGGGTAATGCGGGCAGTTACTTCGATGATATTACAGTTGAGGGTCCGTCCGGAGCCAATCAGGCGCCTGTTATCACATCTGTTACGGCCAGTCCATCTACTATCTCAGATACCCAGACTTCTCAATTACAGGTAGTTGCATATGACCCGGATAGCGGTCCTAATCCGTTGACATATAGCTGGTCTGTACCTACGGGCGCGGGTAGTCTGGACAATGCAAATATAGTCAACCCGATATACACTCCACCGGATGTGAGTGGTACGCAAACCTTTACACTAACGGTTGATGTCTTCGATGGCCTGGCCACCACATCACAGACAGTAGATATTACGGTAACAGATACAGCTCCTGGTCCCCAGATACTCCTTTCAGAAAACTTTAACGATGGTGATTACAACGGCTGGACACTTGTAGAACAGGGTATTCAGGGTGGCTCTATGGCCTGGTCGGCCGCCACCGGCGTTATGGTCCAAAGCTCGAATAACCACTCACCGATAGCCGAAGGAATATCCAGATTTGGCACATATGC
>WVXK01000071.1:0-125 GCA_011773515.1 Deltaproteobacteria bacterium | reverse complement strand
TACTGGCAGGCAGGAAGCGGCTGGACGGACTATACAGCTACAGTAATGATGAAATCTACTGATAACGACGGCATAGGTGTTATGTTCCGCTATCAGGACGAGAATAACTACTACAGGTTCATTTG
>WVXK01000070.1 GCA_011773515.1 Deltaproteobacteria bacterium | reverse complement strand
CACGAGTTTGCAAGAGCCGGATGCACATTGCTGCTCACCGCCCTTGAAGAAGATGAGCTCTCCTCCCTTGAAGAGGAACTGGAGGGGAAGTATTCGGTCCCCGTCGCTTCGATGGCGGCGAACCTCACCGATAAAGCGAGCCGGGAGGCACTGATCGAGTGGATCAGAAACCGGGAGGAGTCCCTAGATGTCCTGGTGAACAATGCCGGAGCTGGATTCTTCGGAAGGTTCGAACTCTCCGAATGGGAGTCCATCGAGATGACACTCGCCCTGAATATCCACGGGTGCACCCACCTCTCCCACGCACTGATACCCCGGCTGAAAGAACGCCCCCGGGCGATGATCGTCAACATCAGCTCGGCCATCGCGTGGCTTCCCTATCCCGGACTGGCCGTCTACGGGGCCGCCAAGGGATACCTTTCCAGTTTGAGCGCCTCTCTGGCCAGCGAACTCTCGGACACCTCCGTCGGTGTTCTCTGTTTTCACCCCGGCATGACCATGACACATTTTTTCGGCTCCGCAAGGATGGACATGAGCAGGGTGCCGAAACGCTTGATCACGACGCCGGAAAAGGCGGCCGCCCGGATTATCCGGGCTATCGAGGACGACAGGCAGTGGGTTTACGGAGATACGATCACCCGGTTCGGGGTTATTCTCGGTTCGCTCCTGCCGGCAGGGCTCAAGACGAAGATCTTCAAAAACTTTTTCTGGAGATTGCCCGATGAGGATTAAATACATCATATCGGCGTCTTTTCTCATTGCTGTTTCGGTGGCGACCTACGGCGCCTATCGCTTCATGGTGAAGTGCGAAGGCACCTGGGAGGGCGAGCCCCTCGAATCGAAAAAGGGCATATCCCTCGAAGAGATAGGGGTGCAGCTCAAAGAGGATATTCATTACATGACCGTTGTGCTGGGGGAGCGCAATCCGGAGCGCTACGAGGAGCTTGCCCGGTGCGCTGAGTGGATACGGAAGAGGTGGCAGTCTCATGGATACGAGGTGAAGTCCCAGGTGTTTACCCTCGAGGATAAGGAATTCGAAAATCTCGAGATAGAGATACCCGGCAACGTGGCGCCATCGGAGATAATCATCGTCTCCGGCCAGTACGA
>WVXK01000069.1 GCA_011773515.1 Deltaproteobacteria bacterium | reverse complement strand
CGCTGCTTTCCGCGGTGATCCGGTAAAAGTAAGTTGTACCGGGTTGAAGGTCCATGAGGACCTGCTGGAAGCTCCTGCGCGATGTGCCGGCTCCCATGCCCTGCGCCGGCGTCTTTTTTCCGAGGGCAGAGCTCGTGCCCCACTCGAACCAGGCTTCCGTGGCGAACCCGTTGGGGTTTACCGTGCCGTTTAATTCGGCGCTGCTCGTGGTGACCGCCGTTGCCGGCGCCGTCGATGCCTCGGGGGGTACGGGCAGCTTCTTCGTTAAAAACGTGTTGACCCTTCCCGCTGCCGTCCCTGCGCCGTTTGCCGCCGCGACGCGGTAGTAATAGGTGGTGCCGGGTTTCAGCCCGGAGAGCAATTCCGTCACCTCCTGGAATGACTCCCCCGATCCTGCCGCTTGCCTCTTCGTCCTGTTTGTGAGCGACGAATCGCTCGTGCCCCACTCGAACCAGGCCTCCGTGGGCATGCCGTTCGGGTTTACGGTTCCGCTCACCCTCGCACCCTCCGTCGTTACCTGCGATGGAGGGCCGGTCTCTGCGGCAGGCGGGTTCAGGACGATTTCGGCAAGGGCCATGTTTGCGTTTCCCTGATGGGTGGAGCCATCAGCAAATTCCCAGGGTCCCGATTCTGCGGGCTCGTACCCTTCCTTCGACGCCGTCAGCCAGCGGACGCCGTCGGGGAAGCCGCTCAGGAAGTAGAAGCCGTGTTCGTTGGTGGTGGTGCTGAATGTTGGGTCCGTGATGAGGCCCACGACGGCCCCGGAGTGATCGCTTTCCCCCTCGATGGTTACGAAACCGTCTATGGAGTTGTAGGCGCCGCCGTTGGTGGATCTCATCGCTCCCCTGACGCCGCCTGCAGGGTAGAGGTAACTGCCAACCAGCATTTTATCGGCGTTTTTGGCTGGATGATCGAGAAGCTCGAATATGATCTCCCTGCCCCCCGAATCTGTCCCGTGGTAGCTGTCTTCGGCCCGCGTGCCGCTGATACGGTAAGTACCGTTCTCTCCCGGAGTGGTGTGGCTGGTGACAAAGAGGGTGCCGTCGAAAGAATCTTCGGTCTGATTGAACGAGATGGTGAACTCGCCGCTCTTGTCCCCGGTTTCGTACCAGACCCCCGAGTAGCTGATGCCGCCGCTGGTGATCGCCTCGTCCAGCCCGGTGTCGCCAAGGTCTAAAATTCCCGTTTTGTTCTGCTCGCTGTCTATGAAGGTGATCAAACCCGATAGCAGTTTCGACTCCATCTGGTTCAGCTCCCCGTCGGCAATATCCTGCTCCAGGTCATAAAGAACGGTTGAGATGCTTCCGCCTGCCGAGTCCGACGCGGTGCTCGTTCCGTGGATTTGCGAGGATAGGTGGGAGATCGCCGCCAGCAGGAGGCTGTAGTCCTTTTCCTCTTGGGTTGCGCCCAGCGCTTCCGTTGAGTCCAGCGGGTCGATGGGCTCGCAGGAGAGGATGTCTATCCCGGTTATGCCGGAAACGAGGGAATTTGCCTCTCTGATGCCCTCCGGCGTAAGCGTTTTAGCCAGCCTGTAGGCGAGCTCCGTAAGCGGCGTTACCATCGCCGACACCTTTCCCGAAGCGTGCGCCACGGCTGCGTGGAGCCTCAGGTTGTTCTCGACGATGAACCCCGTTGCTTCGTCGCGGTATTTGCCACCGGTCAGCGAGATCAGGATCGGCCCCCCGTAGCTGCCGAGGTCGATTGCGTATCTGCCGCTCTCATCGGTTACGCTTTTCCCGATGCTCTTCCCCACAGAACCGTCCGCTTCGATGGCGAAGATCTCCACCTCGCCCCCGAAAATGGGACCCTTGGATGATCTTCCCGCCAGTGAAGATGTCTTTGCAGATTCCTCGGGATCGATACCCAGGAAACTGCCGCATGAAGTGAGATTCAGCGCGACAATCAGTGTAAGCAGGATCGACAGCCCAGACCAGCGACTTCTTTTCAACCCCCCTCCCCCAAGAGTGCCCCCTTTCACCCATCCCGGTTGATACAGGATTCGGAAACCAGCTTCGGGCGGCACAGGAATCCGTGCAGCAAATAGCAGATTTATATAATGAAATTTCGGTCGTTACCCGGTTCTGGAGGAACTGTTGCCGGAGAAGGAAGCCCGGCAACCACACAATCCCCTTTTACGCTGCACCGATAAGCGTGCAGAAACCCCATCTGAAATTAGGGGGTTATGACGCTTCCCTGAGATGTCAGATTTTCCTGCCGTGGCGGCAAGAAGGTGCAAATTACCTCAGACGATAGTAAATTATCCGGCTTTTGTCAAGAGCATTGTTTCGACGGAGCAGCGGTGCATTGATCATAAAGTTATTTTATTTCATATCGTTAGTCTATTATGGTGAAGATCGGGACGTCGGTATCGAACGATTTATGCTGTCTAGCTTTCCGGAGAGGGCCGTGGATATCCTGATAAGGACGATATAATAAAAAAGCCGGGAAAAATTATGCGAACAGATTGGGTAATTATTTTCACAAATTAAAGATTTTTTTTCTTTCATTCAACGCTTATTGTGCGCTGTCAGAAGGAGAGGCGAAAAAGCAGCAGATAGTGAATTATTATAAGAATAAATAATTATTAAGATAAATATATATAGCCGTAAAGGTTATCATTATCGATATTTTTTTGGCACGGTAATTGGTTTGCTCCCTCATATTATTGGAGTTTTGACGTCAACCTGACGTTGTGGGGGGAAAATTGGGCGGTGGATTTCTACGTTCTTCCGGGGTATCTTCTTTCAATAAGCAAAATTACTTAAAAGTTTTCTGCGATCGGCTGCCCGCACGTTTTTTCCTGCCGGATCAGCGTTACATTTTTTAACGAGTCTCGCTGGTCATTAAATGTATCACGCTGTTTTTTCTGCCGATTTGCAATTCGGAACGGCGGGAGCCCATCAGGGGTAGTCGTTGAGTGAAAGGAATGTGATGGACTGGTACCTCATATACACCAAGCCGAAGGATGAGGAGCGGGTTGT
>WVXK01000068.1:1191-1311 GCA_011773515.1 Deltaproteobacteria bacterium | reverse complement strand
TGCATATCAATCATAGCGTTTCTGCTATTTACAGCCTCAGCCTACTCCGCAACGATGCCTGCCTATGAGCCATTGCCATCCATAGAAGGACTATCCGCACCTGGACAGCTTGCCACCTCG
>WVXK01000068.1:0-984 GCA_011773515.1 Deltaproteobacteria bacterium | reverse complement strand
GGCAGTGACAGTCTATGGTGGTGAGATATACGTAATAGACAGCCCAATGCTTACGGGAGGAGACGGCAAGCCTTACCGTGGTGCAAGGGTACAGGTATTTGACATGGGAGGTAATCCCACGAGGAGCTTTGGCTCATACGGAATGGACCCTGGTCAGTTTATCAATCCCAAGGCGATAACGCATGATGAAGCAGGCAGGGTATATGTAGCTGATGCGTATCAGGGTGTAGTGCTCTGTTATGACGGATTGACCGGTGAGTATCTTGGTGTAGTACATGATCCTTCAAATCCAATGGTGACCCCTGTAGGTATAAGCCTCTCATCAGAGGGGATACTTTCAGTATCATCGCAGAACACATCATCAGTTAAGAGGTTTGGACTGGACAGCTACAAATTCATGGAGGTAATGCCTTTAGAGTTGAGCTTTACGAGCAAAGAGGGAGTTAAACCTGATGATCAGGCAGTAACGGTAAGTAACAGTGGTTTAGGGGGATTTAGCTACACAGCGTCAGCGAGCGAGCCGTGGGTAGTTCTACAGAATACATCAGGGACATTGGGATCTGGAGAGAGCAAAGAGATGAGTGTAGGGATAGATGTAACTGGACTTTCAGCTGGCACATATGAGGCAAAGATAACAGTGAGAGCTGATACAGGAACTGAGGAGACAGTTGAGGTGACAGTAAAGATAGAGGAGGCATTAACTCTGAGTGTAAGACCTGATGCACTTCAGTACAGCTATAGGACAGGTGATGCAGTACCTTTAGAGCAGGCAGTTACAGTAGAGCTGATTGGAGATACAACCGGCAAAGCTGGCTGGACAGCAGAGACGAGTGCTGGGTGGCTAACGATAGAACCTGAAGGGGCAGCAGGGGATGCAGTAACCGAGGCTAAAGTGAGAGTAAACCCTGCTGGGCTTCTGACGGGGATATATACAGGGAAAGTGATAGTGATATCTGATGGAGCATTGGGTTCACCAGCTGAAGT
>WVXK01000067.1:1039-2318 GCA_011773515.1 Deltaproteobacteria bacterium | reverse complement strand
AACAAATCGTCACCGGTTACACGCATTATTCGATGATTTCGAGGACAGACCTCTTCTTTATCTTGGTGGAAGCCGCGCTCAAAATCGTCCTTATAGCCCGTGCAGTGCGGCCCTGCTTCCCTATAACCTTACCGAGGTCCTCCTTGGCTACCTTTAACTCGAGAACGGAGGTTTTTTCTCCCTCCACCTCACTCACCTCTACCTCATCTGGATGATCAACGAGAGCCTTGGCGATCGTTTCGATTAAGTCTTTCATCTCTCTCACCTCCGCATCAGTTCCTTCTCCATGGGTTCCACAGAACGGGTTCAGTCTCCAGGCGAAGGTGCGCGCTTTACGCTGCAGAATCCTTTTCCTTCTTCATCTCCATAAATTTTGCCCAGACGCCCTTTTTCCTCAGGAGGCTCCTCACCGTATCTGACGGCTTCGCTCCCTTCTTCAGCCAGGATATGATCTTGTCCTCTTTGATGGTAATTTCTGGAGGATCCACCATCGGGTTGTACGTTCCCACGTTCTCGATGAACCTGCCGTCTCTGGGTGATTCGGAAAATACCACGACCATCTTGTAAAAGGGCTTCTTCTTCCTCCCGTGCCTTGCCAGCCTGATTCTCACAGCCATATGCGCACATTCCTCCGGTTAGTTTACCTTATAACTTATCACAATTTTGGTTGCCGGTGCACCAAATTCAGCCGCTACATGAAGGGAAAGCCGCCCCTTTTGAGGCTTTTCATGCCCTTTTTCGTGAGCTTTTTCATCATCGATTCCATAGCCTGAAAGTTCTTGAGCAGCCGGTTCACATCCTGGGGGGTGGTTCCGCTCCCTGCTGCTATCCGCTTCCTCCGGCTGCCGTCTATCATCCGGTGATTTTCCCGCTCCTTTTTCGTCATGGAACCGATGATGGCGACATTTTTCCGGATCTCACCCTCATCTACTCCCGCCTGTCCCAGGTCCCTTACCTTTCCGCCAAGGCCGGGGATCATGCCCAGGATATCCTCCAGCGGGCCCATCTGCTGGATCTTGATCATCTGGTCCCGGAAATCGTCCAGGGTGAACTGGCTCTTCCGTATCTTTTTCTCCAGCTCCCGGGCTTTTTTCTCGTCCACGACGGCGCTTGCCTTCTCGATAAGGGAGAGGACATCCCCCATGCCGAGAATCCGGGAAGCCATCCTCGATGGATGGAAGGTCTCCAGCTCATCGAGCTTTTCGCCGACACCCACGAATTTTATGGGGCATCCCGTGACGGCCCGTATCGAAATCGCGGCGCCCCCCCGCGCGTCGCC
>WVXK01000067.1:0-974 GCA_011773515.1 Deltaproteobacteria bacterium | reverse complement strand
ATGGCAACGAGTTCCTCCATGAGCTCCTCGTCGATGTGCAGCCTTCCCGCCGTGTCGATGATCACCGTATCGAGCCCGTTCAGCTCCGCCCACCTGACGGCAGAAACCGCCAGTTCCACGGGGCCCGTGCTCTCCCCGTGGCCGTACACGTCTACCTTGAGCTGATCTCCCAGGACCCGCAGCTGCTCGATCGCTGCAGGGCGGTATACATCCGTCGATACGAGCAGGGGCCTTCTCCTGTCCTTCTTCATGACACCGGCAAGCTTCCCGGCGGTGGTCGTCTTCCCCGATCCCTGCAGCCCCACGAGCATGATTGGAACAGGTGGGGTTCTCTTGAGATCGAGGGGGGCGGCATCCTCCCCCATCAGGGAGGTGAGCTCATCGCTCACGATCTTGATGAAGTGCTCCTCCGGCGAAAGAGACCGGAGCACCTCTTCTCCCAGGCTCTTCTGCTTCACCGCCTCGACGAAATCCTTGACCACCCGGTAATTCACGTCGGCCTCGAGAAGGGCGAGCTTCACCTCACGAACGGCCTCTCCGATGTTTTCCGCAGATACCCGTCCCTTCCCTTTGAGCTTCTTTATGACACCGCCCAGCTTATCCGTCAGCGACTCGAACATGTCACGATTCTCCTGACCTATCGCGCGGCCGACCGCACCTTTCTCAATCAAAAGAAACAATGTAAGTTAAATCCGTCAAAAAATCAACGGGAAAACAGTTCCGTTTCAAGGACAGAGCTCCAAAAGGATCCCGTCCATCGCATCCCCTTTGCCCACCACAGCGGCGAGCCGGCACCCGGCAGCGCAGGAGCCCGTGCCTTGAAATTATTGACCTTGACATCGAAGGGCCGCTCACTATAATAGTAAATCTTCAGGGGAGTCTTTCGCTCCACATAAGAGGCCCTTTAGCTCAGTTGGTAGAGCAGAGGACTGAAAATCCTCGTGTCCGCAGTTCGATTCTGCGAGGGGCCACCA
>WVXK01000066.1 GCA_011773515.1 Deltaproteobacteria bacterium | reverse complement strand
CCCATGCCGGCAATGAGCGCGGCAACCCGCTCCGGGGAGAACCGCTCTTTCTCCGGTATGGCCGTGGGGTTATGGGGAGGGCAGATGATGGCGAGGTCTGCCCGTGCCAGGGCCTCGGCAAAATCCCGTTCGAATATGTTCCTCCTCGACGTGTTCGACCGCGGCTCGAAAATAGCCACGAGCCTTTCGGGCCGGTAGAATGACCGTCCCCCATCTATCGTCTCCCTCACCGCCGTGGGGTGGTGGGCAAAGTCGTCTACGATACGGATCCCGCCGGCCTCCCCCAGAAGCTCCTGCCTCCTCTTCACCCCGAGAAAGCCCCTCATGGCTTCGAGGGCCTTTCCGAGGGGGACCCCCAGCTCCACCGCGCATGCGACGGAGGCGACGGCATTCGCCATGTTGTGCACCCCGGGTATCCCCACGCCGACCTTAAAGGTGCGCTCCCCCCAGAAGACACCTCCCCTCGCCTCTCCCCCTTCCGCGGCAAGGGGCTCGATGAAAATATCGGCATCCCTCGTGCGCGTGGCGTAGGTGAGCACCCTGCAGCGCGCCTCCTCGAGCACGCTGCGGACGTGCTCATAGTCGCTGCAGGCTACGATGAGCCCCTCTTCCGGCACCATCCGGACGAGGTCGAAAAAGGCATCCCTGACCGCTGCAAGGTCCGGGTATATGTCGGCATGGTCGTACTCGAGGCTGGTGAGAAGGAGGCAGCGGGGCATGTAGTGGTAGAACTTCGCCTTCTTGTCGAAATAGGCGCTGTCGTACTCGTCCCCCTCGATGACGAAATGCTCCCCCCTCCCCGCCCGCGCCGGGAAGCCGAAGTTGAGGGGTATGCCGCCGACGAAAAAGGAGGGGTCGAGGCCGGCATGGCAGAGCAGGTGCGCCACCATCGCCGTGGTCGTGGTCTTGCCGTGCGTCCCGGCAACCACCACGGGAAAGGTGTCTTTCATGAAGAGCTCTGACAGCGCCGAGGGGAGGGAGTAGACCCTCATGCCCGACCCGGCAACCTCCACCACTTCGGGGTTGTCCGCGGAAACCGCGTTCCCGACGATAACGAAGTCGGCATCGCGAGGGACGTTGCCGGCAGAAAAGGGGGTGCGCACGGGCACGCCGATTCGCTCCAGAAAGTCGCTTACGGGTGGATACACCGCCCTGTCCGATCCCGAAACCTCGTAGCCGGACTCCTTGAAGAGGTGGGCAAGTGCCGACATCCCCACACCGCCGACGGCTATCATGTAGACCTTCCCCCTCATGATGCAAGCAGCTCCCACGCGGCGTCGTGGACCCTCCTGCGCAGGCCGTTGAACTCCTCCCTGTCCCCGTTGCGATACACCCTGTTGGCCAGCAGCACCATTCCCGTCTCCTTGGCCAGGTCGAGCCAGACCGACACGCCGGTAAACCCCAGGTGGCCAGCGCTGTCCTCGGAAAAATATCTCCCGGCAAGGGAACCTGCCCCCGACGGGACGTCGAAGCCCACCCTGCGCCGGGAACCGCGCGCGTCCCTTTCCTCCCTCAGCAGGAACGCCGCCTCCCCCGCGTCGAATACCCCACTCTGTCCTGACCGGGCGCGGATAATTTCCCTGCCCAGCTTTTCCAGATCGTAAGCGGTGGAAAAGAGCCCCGCGTGACCGGAGACGCCGCCGAGGACGTAGCAGTTCATATCCTCCACTTCACCCACCACCTCCCGTGACCGGTGGGGACAGGCCCCGGATGACACGAACCTTCCCGTCTCGCACTCGTGATACCTGCCGAGGGGCCGGAAGCAGGTGTCGGCAAGGCCCGCCGGAGCGGTGACCAGCTCCTCCATGAGCTGATCGAGGGATGTCCCCGCAAGCTGCTCGACGATAAATCCGAGAAGTATGTACCCCGGGTCGCTGTAGCGGATCGACTCCAACGGTAGAGACATGAGGGGGGTGTCCATGATCTCCGCCACCACCCTTCCATACGCCTCACTCCTCCCTGCGGGCTCGATCGCTCCCCCCTCGCCCGCAAAAAGCCGGTAGAACGGGACGTAGCCGGGAAGGCCCGACGTGTGCGCCAGGAGCGACAGGAGCGTAATGTCCCCCTTGTCGGCAGGTGGTTCAACACAGTCGAGGTCCCGGAGCCTGTCCTCTGCCCGCACAACGCCCCGCGCCTGAAGCCGGGCAAAAATGAGGGCCGTGAAGACCTTCGTAATCGAGGCGATATCGAAGATGGAGGAGACGGCGCACCCCCCCGCGGCAACCTCGAGGAGGGTCTTATCCCGGTCGAAGGCGCGGAAGGTCGCCGCCTGGAACAGGCCTCCGTCGATGCCCTCTCCAAGTATCCGCGAAATCTCCTTCATGGTTCCGTTGATCCGTCGAATGGCGGTTCGAGTACCTGCAGCCTCGCCCTCCCCCCCTCGGTGACGATCTCCCCGGTCACGCCGAAGGTAAGCGGCATGTTTTCGCCCCGGTGTCCCGCGGGAAATCCCGTGAAGAGAGGTACTCCCGCCGTCTGGCACTCGCCGGCCACGATCTTTGAGAGGAGGGCGGGGTCGCCGCCGGAAATGGGAACGAAGCGACCCATGAGCACCCCCGCCAGCTGCTCCAGCTTTCCGGAGAGCCGGAGCTGGGTCATCTTGCGGTCCACCCGGTATGCCTTTTCATCGACCTCCTCGAGGAAGAGGATCTTCCCCTCGAAATCGGGCTCGTAGGGCGTCCCCATCAGGGAGCAGAGCACCGAAAGGTTTCCCCCGAACATTCTCCCCCTCGCCAGCCCGGAGAAGGACACGCTTGAAAGATTGTCGTACATCGTGAAGGGGTAGGAGATCTCGTTTCGCAGGATCCTCATGAGGAGGTCCGTGTGGCAGACATCCTCCTGGAGGGCGGCTTCCGTTGCGGGCATGCAGGCGTGAAAGCAGGGAATCCCCAGCCGGGTGGACACATAGGAAAGGAGCGCCGTGGAATCTGAGAAGCCGATGATGGGGCGGGGATCGTCAACGAGGGCGTTGAAGTCGATCCGGTCCAGTATCCTGAGAATGCCGTAGCCGCCCCTGGCCACGAAAATCGCACGGACATCGTCCCTTGCCAGGAAGTAATTTATCTCCTCGGCCCTTCTCTCGTCGCTTCCCGCCAGGTACCCGCTCCGGGTAAGGATGGTACCGGTGCACTCGACGGACAGCCCTTTCGCCTCGAGGACGCGAATGCCCCGATCGAGCAGTTCTCCCTCGACCGGCGATGCGGGAGCGACTATGGCTACCCGGTCACCCTTTTCAAGAGGCCTCACCATCAACCTCCCGTGCCTTTCTCCGATGGGGAAGGATGTAGAGCAGGTTGGCAAGGGTAAAGAGAAGCGCCCCGGCAAGGACTATGCCGGCCCCATCGTCCCTGTTGGCGTCGAAGAAGACGTACCTTCTTCCGAGCCTGTCCATTCCCGCGTTCTTTATGTACACGCCATACCCTCCGTACAAAAGAGGGTGGTTGATCCTGACCGATCCTTCGGCAACGGCCTCGGTACCCTTAAGTAGAGTTATATCAGCAGAGAAATCGGCTGGGTACCCCCTATCTGACAATTTCAGGACCACGCCGTGCACTCTCAGGTTGTAGGGAGTCCCCACGACGCGGGCAAAGCTCCCCTCGAACACGGGGATCGACCTCACCCTGTCCCCGGAGAGGGAGCTCACGAGATGCCCCGTCACCACCACCAGGAAGGCTGCGTGCATGACGTGGGGAAGGTACCTCCTCCACGCCCCCCCCTCCCTCACCAGGTGATACACCTTTTGCAGGGTGCAAAAAAGCGCGTTCAGAAAGAGCAGTGCCGTGAGCAGGATGATCAGCAGGAAGGCGATGGAGGAGGCCGTAATCCCGGCGCCCTGTTTTTCCGCCAGCCACTGAAGCAGGATCCCGTGATCGATGTTCTTGAAGTAGTCCCCGTCCCATCCCATCTGGAGGGAGAGAAAGAGGCCGCCGCCGACAAATGCGATGCCGGTGTAGACGCACAGGTAATGGGACGTTATGAATTCCCAGAGCCTCTTCATCGCACCTCCATCATCGGAAACTGTGGCTGCTCGACAGGAGCACGGAAACCCCCAGGTAGGTGAAGAGCATCACGAAGTATCCCGCGAAAGACAGGGCGCGGATGAAGCGAAGACCGAAGCGGCCGTCGAACTTGGCGTGAAGGGCGCTGGCGTAAAAAACCCAGAGCACGACGGAAAAGATCTCCTTCGGCGTCCATATCCAGTACGAGCCCCACGCGTAGTACGCCCAGATCCCGCCGGCGACCATGCCGGCGGAAAAGAGGGAAAACCCCATCAGGGACGCGCTCTCACAGAGGGAAAAATACCTCCCCGGCTTTTCCCTGTCCCACGCCAGGGAGGAGCAGAACCCGACGGTGAAGAGGCCGTAGGAGAGAAAGGAGAGCCCCACGTGGATCTCGAACCACCGGGTTTTCAGGGCCGGGTAAGCCGGCACGACTCCCTTCGGGGACAGCGACGCAACGGCCATGAAGAGAAGGCAGATGAGGGATGCGTAGGTGACCTCCTTCCTCACTTCCCGTGGAACGGCCCTCCTGAAGTAGACAAACACGGCAAGCGCCGTTGACCAGACGTAGAAGCTTATGCTCTCGAACATCCCGGCGAAGGGGGCGTGACGGGAAACCCCCCACCTGAGAGCAAGGAAAAGGGTGTGCATCCCGAATGCGGCTGCAAGGGGTGATTTCAGGATATTCTTGTCTCCATCGACTCCGAAGAGCCTGAATCCCGCATCCACGCCGTAGAGAAAAAGGGCAAGGAAGAACAGGACGATGTGCGCCTTCTCCATATACCATCTCCACAG
>WVXK01000065.1:80717-81482 GCA_011773515.1 Deltaproteobacteria bacterium | reverse complement strand
ACGTTGAAAAAGATTGTGCCGGCGTGAACGTTTGAGGCGCCGCAAACAGGAAACAAAGCCATGAACCGGAGGGGATTGTATGGTCCGTTTTAACCGTATTCTGATCGTTTCCGCCCTTTGCCTGCTCTTTTCTTCCGTGAGCTACGGTTCCGTTGCGGTAGAGCTCATGAGCAGATCGGTCCTCGCAAGCGGGGCGCTGCCTGCCTACAGATCCTTCACATTCGTGGGGGAGGACGGGACCGCAACGGTGACACTGACAAACGGGAGCCCCGAATACGACCCGGGTTCCGGAATGACCAGCCTGTTCCTCACCGTAAACGGGCAGCCGGCAATTACCCTGTTCAGCCCGGAAGGAGAACCGGAATCGATCGTACGGGAAACCGTGATCAACCAGGGAGAGAACCTCCTGGAGGTGATATACATAGGGATTGCCGGCGCAAGTTTCACGGTCCAGGTAACCCAGAATGTACAGGGGGAAGCCGCTTCCATCATAGGTCCCGAGGGCGGGAGAGTGGAGATAACCGACCCCGCTTCAGAGGCATACGGTGTCAGCGTGACTGTGGAAAAAAACGCTTTTGAGAAGGAGACCCTCATACAGCTGGGCACCCTCCCCCCGGATACGGTCACGCCCCTTTTCTCCCCCTACCGTGAACCGGTTTCGGCCATCGCCTGGTTCGACGCCAAGGGCCAGACTGCCACGGCGGTAGACATCTGTTTCCCCGTGAACGGATCGGGGGGAGAGGAAAAGAGCCTGTTCACCCTCGA
>WVXK01000065.1:58655-80639 GCA_011773515.1 Deltaproteobacteria bacterium | reverse complement strand
GAGGACCCGGCGTGCCGGAAAAAGTGGGAAAGCTCCCTCTATTTCACCATCGTCGCCCCTCAGCTCATCCACGCGACGAGCGATATCTACGAAAGGAGCATCATCGGGGACCTCCTGCAGGAAGACGTAAACCGTGCCCAGATATCGGTGGCGACCCGTATTGCGGAGCTCAACGGTCTGCACGCGACGACGGTAGAACGGGTGTGGTCCAACGCCGAGAATCAGGCCCTTTTGCTTGCCGAAACATTTGTCGGCGCCGCGTATTCCCCCACCTGGTTCGCTTCCCTGCACGATGCCCTCGGTGCGGCCGCACTCGGGGAGGCTCCCACCGGATATGGAACGGAAGATGATTTCTTTGCCCTCGTCGGCTTTCTCGATGCCCTCCCGGAAGGGGGAAAGCGACGGAAGACAAATGAGCTTTTGATCGCGAACGGATATCTCTACGAGTATTTCCGTCTCGGGGCCGACGAGTCGCTCATGAAAGAGCGTTTCGGACTCACGCCTGAACAGAACCCGGACGATATCATACGCGGTGTTGCCGCAAAAATGGGTTTCGAGCCGGACGGACAAACGGCTGCCTACGATGTGGGGGGTGTGTCTGACATCGTCAGCGCCTCGCTGGCCCTGATCGAGCGGTTCGCCGGCGAATTTACCATGCCAAAGGCCTCTACGATTGGCGCATCGGAGATTACGGCAACCGGTGCCGCGCTGGGCGGTACCGTGAACCCGAACGGTCTCGAAACGGATACCTGGTTCGAGTGGGGAACGGACCCCGACCTGGGCAGCTTTGTCAGAACAGGCACGCAGCCAGCGGGAAAAGATGCGGCGGAAACACCCGTCACCCAATCTGTCACGGGCCTCAATCCCATGTCCACATACTACTTCCGCGTCGCCGCATCAAACGGAACCGGCGATGCTCGGGGGGCGGTACTGAGTTTCACCACCCCCGGGATTCCTCCGAGCGTTACCTATTCGCTGGGTGAGCCCGCAACGGGCAGCAGCGCAGCGCTGATCGGCAATGTGAATCCGAACGGGCTCCCCTCCGAGGCCTGGTTCGAGTGGGGGCAGGACCCCGCCCTGGCGAGTTTCACCACCACCGCGGCCCTGTCCGTTGGCTCAGGCACGACGAGCCAGGAGATCACCCATACTCTGCAGGACCTCGACCCGGGCGTCCGGTACTACTTAAGGGTGGCGGCATCAAACAGCGCGGGCGCATCGCAGGGGCCGGTAATGAGTTTCATCATCCCGCCGTTCATCGTTACCACGCAACCGCCATCGGACGTAACGACGGGCAGCGCAACTATCGGGGGCCTGCTCGATGCAGGCGGCCGGGCGAGCAGCGCATGGTTCGAGTGGAGCGGGGCGGCGGACTTCTCGACGGTCAACAAAACTCCCGTTCAGTTTTTTGACGAGGGGGCAGAAGGCACAACCGTCGTTACGCAACTCAATGATTTGAGCCCCAACAGCACATACTATTACCGGTTCGCCGCCTCGAGCGGCTCGCAGACCAGGCTTGGGAGTATCATGAGCCTCACCACGCCCCCTGCCGGCACCCATCTGAGCACAACCACCCTTTACTGGTCTGCGCCGGCAACGAGGCAGGATGGCTCCCCCCTCAGCGACCTCGCCGGTTTCAAGATATACTACGGCACCTCTCCCTTCACCTACACGCAGAGCATAGACGTAAAGAACGTCACACGCTATTCCCTGCAAAACCTGCCTCCCGGCACCTGGTACTTTGCCGTAACGGCATACGACTCCCTCGGGGTGGAAAGCGCGTTCTCAAATGAGCTCAGCAAGATTATTCCCTGACCCGCTTTCCATAACAGGAACCCGGCGGCCCTGAAAAAAATCACGGGCTACAAAAGAGGGAAGAATCGGAAAAAATAGGTTTATAATAAATACTATAGGGGAGATTACTATTCTATAGAAGAAAGCGTTTTCGCAACGGACCGCAAGGCAGGAATTTTTTAATCGGATAAGCGACCTTTATATCGAAAAACAATCGTGAAACAAGGTGATAAAGGAACTCGAAACCCCATGAAACCCTGATTGTAAGAAAGCCTTCGGGTGAACAGGAGGTGACTTATGGAAAGGAAGGTTGCAAAGGAAGTCTCGTTGAAGGAATCATCACCCCGTGAAGAGATGGAAAGGTGGTTCGAGGATACGATGAGCAAGACCTTTCCCCTCTTCGGGCCGTCATGGTGGCCGAGGCGCGCTGTTTTCGAGGCGGAAGAAATCAAGCCTTCCGTAGACATATTCGAACAGGGCGACGATGTAGTGTTGAAGACAGAGCTGCCGGGCATGACGAAGGACGACATCTCCGTTACCTTGAAAGACGATCTCATTACCATCTCCGGCCAGAAAAAGAGAGAGGAAAAGGTAGATCGGGAAAACTACTACCGCGTCGAGGTCTCCTACGGCTCCTTCTCCAGAACCTTCCGCCTTCCGGTCGAGGTGCAGGGAGAAAAGGTAAAGGCGAAATTCAAAGACGGGATACTGGAGATTCGCATACCGAAGACCGAGGAGGAGAAGAAAAAGGGAATCAAGATCGATATCAAGTAGCGAAAAAAAGGCCCGGGAATGCTCCCGGGCCCTCTCCTGCTTTCTTCTATCTGCCGATGAGCCGGTGGAGGTAGGAAAGTATCTGGGCTGAAAACTTGTTGTATACGACAAAAGCTGTTATCAACAGCAGCGCGACCTTGATTATCGGCCACAGATCGAGTTTTTTCTGCCTTGCCTTGACCGCATCCACTGAATCGATCTGCTCCTCGGGCGTCTTCAGTATCTTCCCGCAGGAGATGCACCTCATGGCGCCGGCCAACAGCCTGCTACCGCAATGGTGACAGTAGGTATAGTCCATATTCGAAACCTCTACCCTCTGCTTCCTGCAGTTTACATCGGCATAATCATCCCATTCCTTTAACCGGGGGGGAATTCGGTTCTCTGAAGCGGCAGGGGGTTTTTAGGATCCTCGTGGAAGGATTCCCGTCGGCTCACTCAACCTCTTCGAGGACAGCGATCCGCAAACGTTGTATCCCGAAATCGATGGCCCTTTGCACCTCGTCAGGGCCCATCGCAATGTCAACCCTGTTCCGGTAGCGCCTGTTCATCCTGTCGAGGACCCGGCACTCGCCGTAATTTTCGATGAGGAGCCTCGTGCCCAGGGGGAAGCCATTGGAAGCGCAGATCCGATCTCCCGAAAAAATCATCTCGCAGAGGTCGTCGCCCGTGGCACCGATGCAGGGGCGATCATCGGTCTGGGCCACCACGCCGACGTTGTACGCGGTAACCTCCCTGACCGCCTCGCTGACAATCTCTAAAACCTCTGCCTGCGGCGACCCGGTGTCGGAGTAAACCATTTTCGTGAATGGCTGCCTGTCTATCACGCGTCCTTCGGTAACGGTTTCCAGGCCAGAAAATCCAACGCCGAAGGCAACGATCAGCGCAGATACCAGGACGAGCGCCCCCCTCACCCTGTCGGCCTTCTCCGGATTGCTTGCCGGCGGGATGTTCCCCCTCCCGCCGTAAACCTTTTTCTCCTTCACCGTCTCTCTCCGGTGGTCGTTATCGAACCCGGTGGGGTAAATTTTTTCTGGCCGCCCCCGGGGAACCTGCTCAACATTCCTTCATCTTTCCTTCCTTTATGAGATATATGAGAATTTTTCCCGGATTCATCATTTTTTCCGCTCCCTTGCAGAGACAAGAAGCACGGATAAAATTACGGGGGGGGGGGAATGATCACACGTCGCGCCCGACAGCAACTGTGGTACATTATTAGTCAGGCGCAGATAGAGAGCGGGGGATCTTCCCCGGCAGGAAAACCGGTTTGCCCGGAGGGCAGCCAAACCATGTTAAGAACCGGCAAGAAACCCTCCGGGAGTGCGCCGGGCGTTTAAAAACACCTTTTTTTTCCACAACCAGATAGTACAATGGACACCGTGAACCGGCAGAAGAAAATAATCCTACTCGTTACGATCCTGCTTCTATTCGGCCCCGGGCGCCACGGCCTGTTGGCGGAAAAGAGCCCGCCGGGGGAGGTGTCCGCGGGAAAGGTGGCGGTATTCCAGAGGCTGGGGAACTACGTGCCCCTTGGCCTGACCTTTACCGACGACAGGGGAAACGAAGTCGTCCTGCGGGACATGGTCGACAGGCCCACGGTGATTTCCCTGGTCTACCTGAGCTGCAAACACGCATGTCCGATGCTGCTCTTCGGACTGGCGGAACTGCTCGGGGAAACGGACCTGAAACCGGGAGAAGACTTCAACGTGATAACGGTGAGCTTTGACGAACATGACACGCCTGCCGTGGCTGCGGAGAGAAAGAAAGGGTACCTCCAGTCCATCGGCAAACCCTTTCCTGAAGACGAGTGGCCGTTTCTCACGGGGAAGGGGGAAACCATAGAGACATTGACCGATTCCGTCGGTTTTTCCTTCAAGAGAGAGGAAAACGGGATGTTTACCCACCCCGTGACGCTTGTCGTCCTCTCGAAAGAAGGAAGGGTCATACGATACCTGAGCGGCACCACGTTTCTTCCCTTTGACCTGAACATGGCCGTTTTGGAAGCATCCGAGGGGAGGATCGGCTCCATCGTCAAAAGAGCAATGCTCTACTGCTTCAGCTACGATCCCGCGGGCAAAAAATACGTTCTCGATATCCTGAAGGTGGTGGGCATCGTGACGATCCTGTGCGCCGCCTCTTTCGTCACTTTTCTCGTGGTGACGGGCAAAAAATACCGCAACAGGACGAGGTGATTACATTGTCAGGGAGCGAAGTCGCCGGCACGGGGCACCAAGAGAGTTACCTCGACTACCGGGGGAAATACAAGGGTATCCTCTCCTGGATGCTTTCGACGGATCACAAGAGAATCGGCATTCTCTACCTGGTCTCCCTCTTTTCTTTTTTCCTCGTGGGCATGAGCCTTGGCCTGACCATGCGCTTCGAGCTCGTCTCTCCCGGCAGAACGATCATGAGCCCTCAGACGTACAACTCCATATTCACCCTCCACGGCGTGATCATGATCTTTCTCTTCATCATCCCCGGGATCCCGGCAGCTCTGGGTAATTTCTTTCTCCCCCTCCAGATAGGGGCCAAAGACGTGGCCTTTCCGCGTTTGAACCTCCTGTCGTGGTATCTCTACATGGCAGGTGCTCTTTTGGCCGTCCTCTCCCTCTTCACCGGGGGCGGCCCTCCCGACACGGGGTGGACCTTTTATGCCCCCTACAGCATCGAGACAGGCACCAACGTCCCCCTCGCCGTATTCGCCGCCTTCGTCATCGGTTTCTCATCGATCCTGACGGGCTTGAACTTCGTGACCACGATGCACAGGCTCAGGGCACCGGGAATGGGATGGATGCGGATGCCCCTCTTTCCCTGGTCCCTCTACGCAACGGGCTGGGTGCAGATCCTGGCAACGCCGGTCATCGGCATCACCCTTCTCCTCGTGATCATAGAGCGGTTCTTCGGGATCGGGGTCTTCGACCCGGCAAAGGGGGGGGATCCCATACTCTACCAGCACCTGTTCTGGATTTATTCCCACCCGGCAGTGTATGTCATGATACTCCCGGCCATGGGGGTGGTATCCGAGATAATTCCCACTTTTGCGAGAAGGACCATATTCGGCTACAAAGCCATCGCCTTTTCGAGCGTGGCCATCGCCTCCGTGGGTTCGCTGGTCTGGGCACACCACATGTTCACGAGCGGGATGAGCGATTTCGCAAGGGTGGTTTTCTCGCTTCTCACCTTTATCGTGGCAGTCCCCAGCGGGATAAAGGTCTTCAACTGGGTGGCCACGTTCTACAAGGGCTCCGTGAAAACCGAGACCCCCCTGCTCTACATCCTCGCTTTCATCTTCCTCTTTTCCATCGGCGGATTCACCGGGCTGATGAACAGCGCACTGGCGCTGAACCTGCACATTCACGACACCTACTTCATCGTGGCCCATTTCCACTACGTCATGTTCGGCGGCACGGCCTTCGCCTTCTTCGGGGGGCTCCACTACTGGCTCCCGAAGATGTCGGGGAAGATGTACGACGAGAGAAAGGCGAAGATCGCCTGGCTGTTTGTCTTCACCGGCTTCAACCTGCTCTACTTTCCCATGTTCATCATCGGGTACCTGGGCATGCCGAGAAGGTACTACGACTACCCGCCGAAATTCCACGGACTCAACCTGACATCCACCATCGGATCCTGGATCCTTGCAATCGGGCTCATACTCATGTTCACAAACCTGATCCTGTCCCTCTCCAGGGGACAGAAAGCGGGCAGCAACCCCTGGGGAGGGACAACGCTGGAGTGGCACACGCCATCCCCTCCTCCCCTTGAAAACTTCGATGAGATCCCCCACGTAACGGGGGGTCCCTACAAAAGGACCAGGGAGTAAGGCCACATGCAGGAAAGTAGCGGCCACGCAATGGAAAAGCACGTAGATTACACGGGGTCGAAGATCGGCATGTGGCTCTTTCTCTTCACCGAACTGATCCTC
This sequence comes from Deltaproteobacteria bacterium, assembly GCA_011773515.1. Classification (NCBI taxonomy): domain Bacteria; kingdom Pseudomonadati; phylum Myxococcota; class Myxococcia; species Deltaproteobacteria bacterium. Next base: position 74,155 of record WVXK01000065.1, on the reverse strand, counting down.
TTCGGGGGGATGTTCCTGCTCTATTCCGTTTACCGGTACAAGCATCCCCAGGAATTCCATGCCGGGGCAGCGGAGCTGGACGTCGTCCTCGGGGCCTTCAACACCGTTATCCTTCTCACGAGCAGCATGACCATGGCCCTCTCCATCCTGGCACTCCGGAAGGGCAATAAAAAGCTCTCCCTGATCTTACAGCTCGCCACCATCGGGCTGGGATTGCTCTTTCTCGTGAACAAATATTTCGAGTGGGGCGCAAAGATCCACCACGGCCTCTACCCCGGATCCGAGCAGATTCTGCAAAGGAGCAAGGGTGAAATCCTGTTTTTCGGGCTCTACTACACGATGACGGGGCTTCACGGGCTCCACGTCCTGATCGGCCTCGCCGTGATCGGCTTCACCGTCTACATGACGCACCGGGAGAGAATCACGGGCGAGGACTTCGTGATACTCGAGAACACGGGTCTGTACTGGCACCTGGTCGACATTATCTGGATCTACCTCTTCCCGCTCTTTTACCTGATAACCTGACAAGGAGAGTTCAGATGGCGGATAAACATACGGAAGAACACACTGCCGGCTACGGCACCTACTTTTACGTCTGGATCACCCTCCTTCTCTTCACGGTGATAACGGTGGTGGTGTCGCTCATGCACCTGGGAAACCTGAGCATCCTCACGGCACTGGTAATAGCGTCGATCAAGGCCCTGCTGGTTCTCGCCATATTCATGCACCTGAAGTACGAGAAAATGGTTTTCAAGGTCATGTTCTTCGTCGCCATCATAACGCTGACAATATTCATCGGGATGACGTTCATCGACGTCCTGTACAGGTGAGCACATAAGATGATAACCGGTTTCCCCACACTATCGGGCACAGTGGACAGGGTATTTTTCTTCATCGCCGCGGTGTCCCTGCTCATTCTCGTGCTGGTAACCGCCTCCATGATCTACTTCGTCATCCGGTACAGCAGGGAGAGAAACCCCCACCCCGAGGACATAGAGGGGAATTTTCTCCTCGAAGCGGTCTGGACCCTGATACCAACCGTCCTGGTCCTCGCGATGTTCTACTACGGCTACGCCGGGTTCAAGTACATGAGGGCCGCGCCGAAAAACGCCATGATCGTCAAGGTCACCGCCCGTCAGTGGTCCTGGCTCTTCGAGTACGAAAACGGGAAGAAGAGCGGTGAGCTCAATGTGCCGCTCGGCAAACCGGTGAAGCTCGTGATGACCTCGGCGGACGTGCTCCACAGCCTTTTCATCCCGGTTTTCCGCATCAAGGAGGATACCGTCCCGGGGCAGGAGACCTACCTCTGGTTCATTGCCGACAGGCCGGGGACCTTTGACCTTTTCTGCGCCGAATATTGCGGCGTGGCCCACTCTGCCATGATTTCGAAGGTAAACGTGATGCCCGGGGATACGTTCGGCGGATGGCTCAAAGAGGGCGTGAAGGCGGCGAAGGCGGAAACCGGGAGAGAGCCGCAGGAGGATGTCTCCGCGGAGAGGGGGGCGTCCCTCGTCGCGGAAAAGGGGTGCGTCGGGTGCCACTCGATCGACGGGAGCAGGATGCTGGGCCCCACCTTCAAGGGCATATACAGCAGGAAGGTGGTGGTGATAACCGGCGGTAAAGAGCGGGAGATCATATCAGACGAGGAGTATCTGAAAAGGGCGATCCTGAATCCCGGCGCCGATATCGTCAAGGGCTATCCCCCCGTCATGCCGTCACAGGAGGGTCTCCTGACAGACGGTGAGGTGGGGGAGATCATTTTGTACCTGAAGACACTGAAGTAGTAAAGAACAGCGAGCGCACAGGATGAAACGGGCGAAAACCTTCTCCCTGGTGAAGGGAAACATATCGATCCTCGCGTCCCTCTCGGCCGTTGCGGGATTTGTTCTTCAGGCTGGGGAGTCGTCCCTCTCCCCGTCACTGGCGGGGGTTTTCCTCGGCACCCTCACCATCGCCATGGGCGCCTCTGCGCTCAACCAGTATCAGGAAAGAGATATCGACTCCCGGATGGACCGGACGAGGCAAAGGCCCATTCCCGCGGGGGAGATCACGCCCAAAGCCGCCCTCGCCGTGGCACTGGCCCTCGCCCTCTCGGGGACGCTGATTCTTCTCACCGCGGGGGGAATCGCAGCGGCCGGCCTGGGAGCCTTCGCCCTCTTCTGGTACAACGGGGTCTACACCTACCTGAAAAGGGTCACCGCCTTCGCCGTCATACCCGGCGCCCTGGTGGGTTCCATTCCGCCTGCGATCGGATGGGCCGCAGCAGGGGGGACCCTGGCCGACCCGAGAATCGTCACCCTCTCCTTCTTTTTCTTCATCTGGCAGGTACCCCACTTCTGGCTCCTCGCCATACGCTACAGCGACGATTACCGTCGGGCAGGCCTCAAAACGCCCGCCGATCGGCTCAGCAGGAAGCAGCTGCCCCGCATTACCTTCATCTGGCTGATGGCAACAGCGGTAACGTCCCTCTCCCTGCCCCTCTTTCAGGTAACGGGATCGCGGGCAACGGGCGCCCTTCTTACCGCGGCGGCACTGCTCTTTATGGTGAGAAGCATTTTCATCCTCGGGAGGAAAAAGAGGGATTTTCCCGCTTCCGCGCTGTTTCAGGCGACGAACCTCTTCGCGCTCCTCGTCATCCTCCTCGTCTCCCTGGGAGGAATCCTGTGACAGGGGAAGGCTCCTTGTTGTCCGGGTGAGATCTGCGCCTGTCCCTTCTTGCTGTTCAATGGGCTCTTTACTCTGAAATGCCGGCAGTTTACGCTTCCCGCTCCCTCTTTTCCACGATGCAGTAGATGCCGCCCTCCTGCATGCCCGGGAGGAAGCAGCCATTACAGGAAATGCACTTCGCCTTGGTAAGGTCACCCGAAGACCACCGCGAGACGAGCCCCGGTTCCCTGATAAAGGGCCGGGACAGGGAAAAGAGGTCGGCGTCACCCGACAGGAGTATTTCCTCCAAAAGGGCCGGGGAGCGAAGGCCCCCGACGAGGATGATAGGGAAACGTACCTGGCTCTTCAATATCGAGGCGTACTCCCTGTGGTACGCCTCTTCCTCGATGCCGAGTATCCCTATCCTGGCAGGGTTCCTGTCTCCCGATGCAGGCGTTCCCCCCGAGACCTCCATTCCATCCAGGCCTTCATCCTCCAGCATCTTCGCAAGCCTGATGAGGTCACCGAAGGAAAAGCCGCCCGTCAAAAAGTCGTCTGCGTTGATCTTGATGAGAACGGGGAAGTCTTTTCCCACGCCCTCTCTGACCCTGCGCAAGACCTCCATGAGAAACCGGGAGCGGTTCTCCAGGGACCCACCGAACTCATCCTTCCTCTTGTTGGTGAGAGGGGAGAGAAACTGGCTTATGAGAAAGCCGTGTGCACCGTGAATCTGAACCCCGTCGAAGCCACACCGTACGGAGCGCACCGCTGCCTCCCCGAAGGCCCCTATGACGTCCTCTATGTCTTTACCGGTCATCTCCCCGGGCACCTCGGGATAGGAGGGAAAGGATATGGCGGAGGGAGCAATCGTCCTCATCCCGGAAACAGACTCCTTTCCCTGCCCTCCCGCGTGAACGATCTGGGCCACAATTTTCCCTCCGAGAGCGTGCACCCGGCTAACCAGTTCTTTCAGGTGGGGAACCAGAGCATCATCATACAGACCCATCTGGAAAGGGTTTCCCTTGCCATCCTCTCTCACGTAGGCGTATCCCGTGATGATGAGACCTACCCCCCCCTTTGCCAGTTCCTCGTACAGAGAGGCGAGCTTTTCCGTCGGCACCCCCCTGTCGTCGCACATTCCCTCCCAGGTGGCGGACCTAACGAAGCGGTTGCTCAGGGTAATGTTTCCGAGTGTAAACTCATCGAAAAGGGTCATCATGGCAATCCCTCCCATTGAGCCGGTTCTTGGAACAGAATACCAGATGTTCAGCGCTATTTTGACAGGAAAAGAATTGAAAAAATCCAAGTTTTATGAGGCGTCGGCGGGGACACGAAACACCTGGGCGGCCTACTTTTTGTCAGCCCAGTCCCTGAAGTTCGGCTTTCGCTTGTCCCTGAAAGCACGGAATCCCTCCCGGGCCTCTTCCGTTCCCCAGAAGCGGGTGAGGGTGTCCACGCCCTCCTCCATGGAGCGCTCCAGGTAATCGGCAAGCTCATGGTGCGCCTTCTTGGCGATCGATATCGCGGTCGGGCTCTTCGTCAGTATCTCACCGGCCCAGCTTCGCGCTTCCTCCATGAGCCGGTCGTGGGGCACCACGGCGTTTACCAGCCCCATCCTCTCCGCCTCGCGGGCGTCGTAGGTGCGGCTCAGATAGACCATCTCCTTTGATTTTTTCTCCCCCACGAGGAGGGGCAGGAGCTGCGTTCCTCCCATGAGGGGCACCGATCCCACCTTCGTTCCCGCCTGGCCGAACTTTGCCCTCTCCGATGCGATGGTGAGGTCGCAGGCGATGTTGACCTCGTTTCCACCGCCGATGCAATAGCCGTTCACGGCCGCGATAACCGGTACGGAGACCAGCCGTATCGCCAATATCATCTCCTTGAAAAGGCTCAGGTAGGCCTCCCTCTCCCCGGAATCACCCTCGGCGAGCGCGATGATCTCATCGAGGTCTCCCCCGGCAGAGAACGCTTTCCCCGCTCCCGTCAGGATGATTACTCCCAACGCATCGTCCCTTTCGGCCTCCCGCAGCGCCCCGATAAGAGCGGAGACGAGATCGGCAGAGAGGGCATTGTACACCTCGGGCCGGTTGAGGGTGACAACCGCGATACCCTGATCTTTATCGACGATCACGGGACTCCCCATATCCTCCCTCCTTTCGTAAACCTCGCATGCCCGGATATTGATACATCACATGATCTTTGCCTCCTTGTCAACAATACCTTTACGGGAATGCCTCTTTTCCCTGCGTTACCCGGCAATTTCCGAGAGCAGCCGCTTGAGCTCCTCCAGGGTAGGAATTCTCCCCGCAATTTTCACCATCCCGTCTATCGCCACCGCCGGGGTCAATGCGACCCGGTACTTCATCATTTCCCGTATGTCCTCCACCTTGGATACATTTGCATCAAGTCCCATCTCTTCAACTGCCTGCCTGACCGCCTTCTCCACGACCCTGCACTTCGGGCAGCCCGGACCTAAAACGGTTACGTCCATGATCCACCTCCTGGAGACACAATGGAAAAAAGCTCCCTAAAAAATGAAATTACCGAAAAACCACCCCATCAGCGTGCCGGAGACGACGATCACCGGCACGTAGACGGTTGCTTTTTTCACCCCGAAGACCCGTGCGATGGCGAGCCAGTTCGGAAGGCTCACGCCTGGCCCGGTAAGAAGAAGGGCAAGGGCAGGCCCTTTTCCCATGCCCAGCCCCATCAGGGTGTGCACAAACGGCGCCTCGGTCATGGTGGCAAAGTAGGTCACCGCCCCGATCATCGTCCCGAAAAAGGAGGCGAGGATTCCGTTGCCGCCCAGCCACTGCCGTATCAACTCCTCGGGGAGTAGCTTTCCGATAACCCCCACCAGGAAGACCCCTCCCAGGAGCAGGGGAAATATGATGCGGACGAACCACCACGTCTCTTTCGCCCAGCTCCAGATCCTTTCCCGGGGGATCCTCTTCCAGGCATAGAGCGCCATGGCGAGGGTGCATGCGAGCCAGACGCTCACTTTGAGGATATAGGGTCTGTTCCTCACCAGGTAGTTCGGCAGAAGCAATGAGAGAAGAATGAGACCGATGATAATCAACTCCCGCCCCGCTATCAAACTTCCCCTGACCTGCTCCCTGCCGGCATCGCCCGATTCTCCCGGAGACCTATCTCTGAAGGCAAATCCCATTGCCGTTCCCACAACGAGGGCCATGACGAGCGAGGCGAGAACCCTCGAAGCCATCATGCCGGAACCCAGAATGCTGCCGGTGTAGACCAGGGCCAGAATGTTGGCCGACGGAGCGACCCACAGCAAAATGAATGCGGCGCTCACCCCGGCTCCCGCGAAGTAGAGACCACCGGCCACCGGTATCACCGTGCACGAGCATGCGGCGAGCAAAAAACTCGCTCCCGAAGCCAGGGAATATGATTTTATCCTGTTTGCCCGCTGCCCGAGATGCTCGAGCACGAGATTCCTGTCAATAAAGGTGACCATCGCCCCGGCAAGCAGAAAAGCGGGAACGAGGCAGGTCAGCACGTGGGTGGCAACGTAATCCTCGACAGCCCTTACCCCTGCAAAAAGAATATCCCCCATGTCCAGCCCTCCTGGGCCATTGCACGTTTTACCTGACGGATCAACCGGGAAAACGGCCTTCGAATCCCCCATAACAATATATGTAAATATATAAATACAATGTTGAAAAAAAACCTTTTACTTTTTGTCGCTGCAGATCTTTTCCCTGTCGATGCCCTTTACCTTACCGAGGTCCTCCACCACCTTCTCCTTCCCCGCGAGGGCCTCGAGGAGCACCTTTCTCAGATTTTCAACTTCGGGGGCAACCCCATCGGCGAGCCGGTAGTTCACAAAGAGCCCCTCCTTTTCAAAATCAACGAGACCTGCGTTGTAGAGCACCTTGAGATGGTGAGAAACCGCGGGCTGAGAGAGGTTGAGCAGGACCTCGAGCTCGCAGACGCAGAGGTTGCGATTTTCCAGGAGCTTTAGAATCCTCATCCTGTTTTCGTCGGACAGGGCTTTCAATATGGCTACGATGTCTTTCATTGATCATGTTTAAGTATATTTAGATATATAAATATACTATCCGGGCAGTTTTGTCAACGATAAACTGAGGCCGTCTGACCGTTCCATCAGAACAGTTTCCGGCTTCCCGTTTCTCGTTTCTGGTTTCTCGCCGGTTGTTTTCTAAAAACCCGGAGATGGGAATTTCGAGCGATGAATTGATTATATCCAGCTTCCTCTCCTGAGCCCCTCCTGCACCTCACGGTGATCCTCTTCGGTGGGTGCCGGTGTCACGACATGGAGGACAGCCATGTCCGAGCTCGCCCTGACCCCTCTTTTTTCCCCCCGCGAAACGGTGACGATGTCGCCACTTTTCACCTGCCTTCTCTCGTCTCCCGCCACCACCTCTCCCTCCCCCTCGATGACAAAGAGGAAAAGATCCACCCCCGGGCTGTGAACGGGGATAAACTGCCCCTTTTTAAAGAAAGCGAGGATAACCTTCACGTTCCCGTCCTCGTACAGGGCTGTTGGATTGAACTTTTCCTCCGTGTACGCTCTCAGGTCATCTACGCTGGTAAAACGGGTTTTCCGTCGGCTCACGTTTCCTGCCCTCCTTTGGTGTCTTATCAAGCGTTTGCCACGAGGTTCCGGTCAACTGCTCACTCCCCCGGGACTATGGGGAATACCCCCACCGCAACCGACAGGTCAGTGATCATGATGATGATGGTGATGGTGGTGACCGGCGTGCCCGAGATAGACCTTTTCCAGGGCGTGAATGAGCTCGTGGTACTCATCGTGCTTGCCGGCCCCGATCTTCTCGATCTCGAACTTCTCGAACTCATCGACCATCTTTGCCTGAGCTTCCTCACCGAGCTTCGCATCGATAACGGGCCAGAGGATATCGTCCTCTTTCCTGATGTGTTCCCGGAGAAAGGATATGTACTTCCTCCCCTCCTCGACGATTGCCGTTGGAGTATCCCCCTCCTTACCCCGGTAAGCCTCTGCCCCGGCGCCAATCTTTCTCACGTATTCCCTTCCCTCTTCGTGCTCTTTCAACAGTTCATCGACGAGCTCCCTTGACTCTCCAAGATCGTAGTTTTCCAGCTCGGTAAAGAGCAGGTCCTCCTCTTTCCCGTGGTGGCATCTGTCAGCGAAATTTCTGAAAAACTCAACGATATCAAGTAGGTGGGCCGGTTCAACGTGGTTGTTTCCATCGAGTTTTTTGCAGATTTCCTCAAAAATCGAGAGCATGATTTTGATGCCGTCGTGCTCTTCCTTCAAAACTTCTGTCGGTTTCATCTTCTCCACCTCCTTGTCGATATGATTGCCGATTGAATTTCTGAGAGCAAGTTTCACTATACAGGTAAAGAGGAAAATAGCGATTGATTTACATCAATAATGAGGTGAAAAACCCCTTTGTCCCATCGACCCGGTATGGGTACCATATTATTACGGATATTCCTTCGAAGATAGTAGAACAGGGTTTTGATCGGTCATCTCGATATCATCTCACCTTTGCAATTACCCCTCACTCGGCACCACCCAACCTGGTCGTGGGCAGGATGATCTTGACGGCGCGCTCGAAGAAGAAATAATCCCATGCCCAGTTTATGAGCACGAGGAGCCGGTTTCTAAAGCCCATGAGTTTTATTATGTGGACAACCAGCCAGAGAATCCAGGCGAAAAATCCGGTGTATGCCCTCTCTCCGATATGCGCGACTGCTGCGTTCCTTCCGATAACCACCATCGTTCCCCTGTCCCGGTAGGAAAAGGGAACCGGTTTCTCGCCCCTCAGCTGACGCCCGATATTCTCCGCGGCCGCCGTTCCCTGCTGTATGGCAACGGGGGCCAGCATGGGATGAGGCTTTTCAAGGAGGTCGCCGACCACGTAGACCTCCGGGTGACCGGGAAGCTGAAGGGTCGGGTACACTGCTGCACGACCATGTTCGTCCGCCGGGAGCCCCCACTGCTCGAGGAAGGGGGAACCGGTAATACCGGCAGTCCAGATAACGGTTTCCGAATCGATTGAGGAGCCATCCTGCAAAAGAACGCCCTCCTTGGTCACTCGCGTAACCTGCAATCCGGTGCGGACCGAGACCCCCAGTTTCGACAGGCGCCTCCCGGCATATTCGCCCAGCTTCTCCGGCAAACTGGATAACAGCCTTCCCGTACCCTCGAGGAGAATGAGCCGTACATGGCGAAAATCTATCTCGGGATAGTCTTTGACGAAAGGGCCTTTGATAAGTTCGATCAGAGCACCCGCATATTCCACACCGGTGGCTCCCCCCCCGATAATGACAAAGGTGAGCGCCCTTTTCAACAGACCGGGGTCCCGGCTCCCCGCGGCCTTCTCGAAACGGGAAAGTATCCTGTTCCTGAGCACTATCCCTTCCTCGATTGTTTTCAAAGGAAAGGTATGCTCCGCCGCGCCCGGAACACCGAAAAAGTGTGACGTGGTACCCCCGGCCACGACGAGATAGTCGTAGGAAAAGATGCGGTCACCGGCATAAACGGACTTTGAGGGAAGATCTATCCTCGAGACTTCCGACATGGAAAAGCGCACGCCCGGAATGTGACGGAGCATTCCTCTGACCGGATAGGTTATCTCTTCAGGCTCCAGCTCGGCTGCCGCCACCTGGTAGAGAAGCGGGAGAAAGGTGTGATAATTGTTCCGATCGAGAACAGTGACAGAAACAGGCTTGCCGGCCAGGCCCCGGGCGGCCCAAAGGCCGCCGAAGCCTGCACCGATAATAACTACCCGGGGCCGATTCCCCCGGGCGTGGCCATTCATTTCGCCATTCGCTGAACTTTGAATGGAGCCTCCTTTTTCTCCTCCTTGAACGTGACCACCCTGCCCCAGAGACTCTTGGTACCCCAGATACCCCTGCGGAGAGTCTCGAGGTGGACAATATGGCTGTGATCGACGAAGAGATTCACTTCCGCCCCGTAATTTTTCACGTACCAGCCGAAGACTTCGGGATCGGCCGCCTCGAACATGACCTTTTCAAGCCCCAGTTCTCTGATGATCTTCGATACCACATCCGTCCTCCACACCCGGACGTCCTCGGTAATCCCCTCTGACTCTATCATCACCATATAAGCGCCCGCATCGAGAAATTTCTTCGCCTGCATGATTACCCAATCGGTGTCCCGCGTCCCCTCGGCCTCGAGCTCATCCGCTCCGCTTGCGCCTCCCGCGCCGAACTGGATACCAACCTCGGGCTTGGCCTTCAAGCCCGACCGTTGAACCTTCTGCACCAGGTGCAGCCAGTCGTCCGTCGGCAGCGAGATGAAGCCGCAGGACAGCTCGATGATATCAAATCCTACATCCCGGCACTCCTTGATGTAATCGTCCACGGAGTGAGGGTTCTGTGCCAGTATGTACTCGATAAACCCGCCCGTCGAAACGAGCACGTCATGCTTGTGGGCGAGGCCTATGATCTCCTTCAGCACATCCCGGTCCATCAGTGCGAAGGAACCGCCTGCAAACTTCAGAGAATCGATATAGTCTCCCATAGTTTCGAGAATGTCCTCGAGGTACCGTTTCCCCATGGGCGTGTAGTAGGGCCCCCGGATCTCCGTGATGCCCCTTTTTCGCGGTTTGGACTCTCTCTCGTTTATCCTGACAAAATCGAATGCCCTCGTTCCCTTTCTCTGTATCTTTTTGCCTTTACCCATGACTCAACCTCCTTTCATCGAAGTGGATGCTTTCGAGCACCCCGGTTAAGTCGGCAACCTGATACCGCTCCAGGTCAGCCGTGATGTCGATTATCTCTTTTCGTTGCTTCGACGGGATGTAGGGGGAAGCGAGAAGATCGAATTTCTTCTCAACCTTTTTCCACGACAGGGGGCGTGTGACGAAGCCCTCGTAGTCGAGCTTTTCCTTCTCGAGGACCCTGCCGTCGTTGAGGAAAACATTCAGGCGGGTCGGCATCTCGGCGGGAAAACGGGCCGAAAACTCCTCCCTTGGCCTGACGCGAATCTTGCGGAGAAGATCCTGAACGTCGTCCCGGACGATGCGTTCGTGATGGTACTGCTGCGGCATTACCGTCCCATCCAGAATGGCAACAGCCACCATGTACTGGAGGCTGTGATCGGCCTCCTCCTTCGTCTCGACGACCCACTTGTCCCCCTCCTCTCCGCCGCCGATGATATTGTAGGCGACGTCGAACACCTCAATATCTATTCTCTCCACATCTTCGGGCCAGAAGCCATGCTCCTCTTTCAATTCGAGGATACCCTCGATCGAAGGCTGGGAGTGGATCTCGGCGTTGTACTTTTTGATGATCGTGCGGGTAACACCCTCGAGATCCTCCTTCGACCAGTCTATTGCGAACTTCCCTGCTATGGAGTCGAAGAACCCCTTGTTCCCCTCGAAAACTTCCGATGGGCCCGTTATGCCACCCCGGGCAAGATAGGCTGCATGGGTCCCGCAGAAAGCCGTGTTCGGATACGCCAGACCCTTCCAGTGGGAAATGCGGCCGGTCCGGGTCACCCTGAGGGCGTTGAAAGCTGTACCGCTTATGGCAACCGCGTTCGCCGTCTTTTCCCGATCCAGGGACAGGGCCTTCGACACACCTGCAGCCACCGCATAGGACCCCTGTGTCGTGTGGTCAAACCCCCTGTGCCGAACAGGTGCCTCGTCGGAGAGGCGGATGTGAACCTGGTATGCAACTGCCAGCGCCGTAAGAAAGTCTCTCCCACTTCCTCCGGAAAATTCCGACGCGGCAAGCACTGCACCCAGGTTATCGCTGGGATGACAGGTTTCTCCCTTTGCCAGATAACTGTCGTTGAAGTCCAGGTAGCGAACCAGGGCCCCGTTGTAAAGGGCAGCCCTGTCCGGAGAAGTCCTCCCTCCACCGATGAGGGAGCAGTGCCCGGCTCCGCCCATTTCATCGATGTATCGAAGGATTATCTCAACAGGCTCTCCGCTCAGCGCTCCCAGGGCACAGGCGAGGGAATCGAGAACGCGAATCTTGAGCTCTTTCTTTGCTCTGCCCGATATGTCGTCAAAAGATCTGCCTGCGATAAATTCGGCAAGCTCCTTTGCGATAGTCATGGCATAATCTCCTTATATATAAAGCCCTTGCAGTATACTCAAGGGATTAAAGTTTGCTGCATTTTTATGCTATTAATAAATTTTACCGTTAATGATAAGATGACTGACGGTGACTCGCGGTTTCACTTTTTTGACTCCCCACGACCTTTGAGAAATACTTCTTTTCGTTTGCTTCGCGTCATCGTGCGGTCAAAAAAGACGCAGGTAAGGCGAAAGGGGAGACAAAACGCCGATATCGACGGGCCTGATTTAAAAGAAGGGTTTATCGACAGAAATAGCAGGGAGAAGAAAAAGCGGGGCCAATCGGGGCAACCGTCAGGTCTGCCCTGCATGAACCCCGCTTACACGCGAAAATCATCTACTCGTCAAGGATCCTTTCCGCCTCCTCCCTGTAGGAATCCATGACGTAGGGGATGCCGGAGACCTTTGCCGCATCCTCCGTCAGGGCCATCAGGTCGCTGCGCGAGATGGTGGAGAGCCTGAAATTCCTGCTCCCTGCCATTAACTGCTGCAGGCCGATCGCCATCTTTCTGCTGAAGGTGAAGAGCGCCACGGCGCCCAGGGGTATGTTCTCCATCTCCTTGCCGTATTTCTCTTTCAATTCGTCGTAGTTGAGGAAGATCTCTTCTACCCTGGTACCATATTTGGAGATGGTCTTCGGAAGGTCTTCCGTCTGCAGCCAGTGCTCGATGTTCTTTCCGAGCATGCCCGGTATCATGAGGGCTCTGCCCATGCAGACTGCCTTGACGTAAGGGCTTCCCATGGCTATTGCCTTGAATACCCCGTCCTCGGAGGAAAAGCCCCCCGCGATGGCAATGTCGGGGACACGGAAACCTTTCTCTCTCAGTTTCTCGCAGAATTCGTACGTAAGGCTCTGGATGTAGAACGTGGGAATTCCCCACTCGTTCATCATCGGCCAGGGGCTCATTCCCGTGCCGCCGGGGGCGCCGTCTATGGTGATCAGGTCGATTTCCGCCTCGGCACCGTACCGCAGTGCCATGGCGAGCTCTGCAGCCGAATATGCACCGGTTTTCAGGGTTATTCTGCTGAAACCGATCCCCCGGAGCCGCTCCACCTCGGCCATGAAGGCCTCCTTCGTCACAAAGCCGAGCCGGGAATGCCTCTCGAACTCCCTCAAGCCCCTGTCTCTGTAAGCCTCCTGTACGGCGTGCTCCTCCGGGTCGGGGAGGACAACGTAACCCCTCCTTTTCAGCTCCAGCGCCCTTGCCAGCTCCCGCACCTTTATCTCCCCGCCGATGCACTTTGCCCCCTGACCCCACTTGAGCTCTATCGTTTCAAGGCCGTGCTTTTCGTGAACATATTCAGCAACACCGAGCCGGGTATCTTCAACGTTCAGCTGTATGAGGATCTCCCCGTACCCCTCGTGATACCGGTTGTAGGTCTCGATCCTCCGGTCCATCTCGGGCGATTTTGTGACCTTCCCGGCGCCGTTTATCTCCAGCCTCGGATCGATACCGCACACGTTTTCGCCGCACACCAGCGTAATCCCGGAGATAGCAGCCCCCACGGCAAAGTGCTCCCAGTTGACCCTGGCTATGTCCGTTGAACCGAGGGCCCCGGTAAATACGGGGACGCTCATCTTGACCTTTTTCTCCCAGCCGTATTCGGTCTCCACGTTGACGTTTGAAAATACCGCCGTATCGGGCCCCGGCTCCATGTCATCAGGGAGGCCCTTTGCCCCCACTGCATACCCGTGGATATTGATGTGGGAATAGTCTATGGGATAATCCTTGTCGGCACCCGCCGTTATCCTCCCGAACGGGCCCGGATAGAGAACCTCCCGCCCCCTGAATGATGATAACCATACCTCACATCCGCCCTTGCACCCGTCGAGACAGTCGGTGCAAATACCCGACATGGGAACTACACCACGCGACCGGTTGAAGGTACCCGTCGCCGTGTTTGCATTCGGACGTCTTAAATTTCCCATAACTACCCTCCTTAGTTGTCGTTATCTAATTGTGATAGCCAACCCGGCTAACAGTCAAAAAAAACCTCTGAGCATGTGCAGGAGACTGCACAACCCGACGCTGAAACATCAAGAATTGATGGGTCAGGAATTTTACTTATATACGAAAATTTCATTTGTGTAAAGATATCTTGATGAATTTTAGCACCCCTGTTCATGGAGAGCCCCCCCTGTGTCCTTCCTCGCCGATACCGGCGCTTCCCGGGGTATCTCAACCCACCTCGTCCCTGCCAAGGGCCGCTATGAGCGTCATCAGCGACGTGGCGCAGAGCTTTTTCGCACCGCTTTTCTCAGCGTATACCTCGGTCATGCACACCGTGAGCGTCCTCCCGGCCCTCGTCACCTGCCCGCGGGCAACGAGGAGATCGCCGTCCCCGGGAGCGAGGAGATTCAGTTTGTACTCCACGGTGAGCACCGAAGCGCCCGGGGGCATAAGGGTAAGGGCGGCAAAGCCTCCCGCGTTGTCGGCGATGGTGCCGATCACGCCTGCGTGAAAATACCCGTGATGCTGGGTGAGATCCTCCCTGAAGGGCAGGTGGATCTCACAGAATCCGGGCTCGACCCTTGCGAGCCTGGCCTCGATCAGATTCATGAACTTCTGGCGGTTGAAACTTCTGGTTACTCGTTTTTCAAAATCCGGGTCTTTCGGCTCAAAGGCATCCATAGATCCTCCCTCCACCGCTGTAAGTCATTGAATTTTTGCAGTATCAAGGTTCAACCTTCAGCGATACCACACCGGTCGTATCAGGTTTCAGGCTCCGCCTTTCGGGAAAAATACGTTCAAGACCAGAATACGGCGTCTTTCTTTTATCGCCCCGGTCCCGGACTCAAAGGGTGCCTGCTCTCATTGCGCATGCAAAAATCAGAATCCTTACCCGCTGCCCTTATGTCCGGCCGTCAGGGCCTCTTTCCCCCGTCACTGCCCACGGGGCAGACTGCCTGGCAGGCAAAGCAGTAGTAGTAGTTTCCCGACATGAAGTTCTGCCAGAGGTCCAGGCTCATCTGGCTGCCCAGAAGCTCCCTCCTCTTTTCCTGCGACCCCTCGAGAAGATCGTAAAGGAATTTTCTCCATGCGCGGTATCCTCCCGAAAATATGGTGGCCCCGCACTTTTTCCTGTCAACCTCGCCTTTCCCCATCAGGGCCCCTGCCGGGCAGGAATCGACGCACCTCATGCAATCCAAACACAGCCCCTCGGCAAGCGGGCCCTCCGAGGGCAGGGCAGCATCGGTCACCACCCCGCAGATTCTGACAGCCGGCCCAAAGGTCTCCGTTACGAGCAGGCCCGATTCGCCCAGTGAGCCGATTCCCGAGCAGACTCCCGCCGCCCGCCAGTCGACTGCCCCGACCATGCCCGATTTTGGGGGCGACATGTCGATCGGGATGAAGGCCGGGACGGCAACGGCTCGATACCCCATCGATTCTGCCCGCCGGGCCAGCCCGTGGGCGATCCGGCCCACCTCTCCGTAGGTATGGATGGTGTCGAATTGGGCAACCTGCAGGTCTTCCGAGGCGATGGCGCTTCGCGAGTGGGGTGCCGCGACTACCAGCACCGACACCGCCCCGGGGAAAATCCTCTCTATGTCCTCCCTGTTTTCGCCCAGGTCGGAAACCGGGCATGCCCCGAAGGCGGCGGCGCCGGAATCGATCGCCTTCTCTTTCAACTCCCGGTAAGCTTTCCCGTCCATTCCCTCCTCCCAGAGTAATTTTGATCCAGTATATTACATTCTCCCAGAGAGATGAACCGAACTCCTGAAGGGTGGCATATGCTCAGAGAAATTCAGTCCCGGGTCTCCTGAAACCAGTTTCG
>WVXK01000065.1:54647-58596 GCA_011773515.1 Deltaproteobacteria bacterium | reverse complement strand
ATTACCATGCAGTTTCTGGTTTCTCGTTTCGCGTTTCGCGTTCAACCGGAAACGGTAAACTGTGCCCTGTGGCACTGCTGCCCTGCTTTCTTTTGTTCTCTATTTTTTACTCTCCCTTGAACCGGGGTGTCCTCTTTTCAAGAAAGGCTGTCACGCCCTCTCTGAAATCGGATGTTGCGAACTGTTTTCCGAGGGCCTGCCGCTCCCTCTCGAGCTGTGTTTCGAAATTTTCAAAAAAGGCGCTGTTGAACAGGGCTTTGGCCCTGGCAAATGCCCTCGTTGGTCCCGCCGCCACCTTTTTCGCCACCTCGTAAACGGCCTCGAAAAGCTCCTCCCCGCCGAAAACCCCGTTGATGAGGCCCAGGGTGAGGGCTTCCCTTGAAGACAGGGTCCTGCCGGTGAGCATCAGCTCCATGGCCCTGTGGTATCCCATCTCACGGGCAAGGAGAAATGTGGCGCCACCGTCGGGGGAGAGCCCAATGTTACCGTAGGCAAGGACAAAGGTCGCTCTCTCCGAGGCGTAGACCAGGTCGGCAGACAGGGCTATCCCGATCCCTGCGCCTGCCGCCACCCCGTTGATGGCGGAAATCACCGGTTTCTCCATCCTTCTCACCTCGGCTATTATCGTGTGGAGGTACACGGGAAGCAGCCGCATGTCGTATCCGCCATCCCTGATACCCTTCTCCATCAGGCCGATGTCCCCCCCGGCGCAAAATACCCTGCCGGCCCCGGTTATGACGACACAGCGCACGCTTCCGTCAGAACCGGCGTTAAAGAGGGCCTCGAGCAGCTCTTTTCCCGACTCGAGGTTGAACACGTTCATCCTCTCCTCCCTTAAGAGAGTAATCACGGCAATCCCCTCTCTCTTTTCCAGGCTTATCCACGCCATTTTCCTCCTCCCCCTTGGCTTATTTCTGGAGCACTCTTTTGCAGGACCGGGCATTTCGCAGCCCCGTGAAAGGTGACCTTCCCCGCCAGGGCCTGACCCCGGTGATGAGCCTTCCCCCTGCCGGCGTAACGGCCAAACGCTGCCCTTCAGGCGCATCGAGGACTGGAGGCGAATGCCTCTGAAAAAGCATACCAGGCAGCTTGCCGGCTGGCAAGAAAGCGGGGCAGCACGGGCAAATCAGAAGTATCCCGTCTCTATGCCCAGCAGGTCGTCGTAGGCAGCCGCAAGGGAGCAGAACGTAAAGGGAATGGTGACCAGGAGTCCTACGCCGAAGAGCAGGGCGCCGCCTATGTTGACGAGGAAGAGGACAAAAAGGAAGAGGAAGAGGGAAAACCAGTTTTTCGTGACGAACTTCCTGCTGATCTCCATCGCCTGCCAGAAGTCGATCTCCCGGTCAACGATGAGAGGAATGGTGAAGACGTAGGAGACGGCCAGGTAGATCCCCGGAACCACGAGGAGAACGAGCCCCACGATCGTGAAGAAGCCGGTGAGCAGCCCGCCCAAAAGAAGGGGGAGAAAAAAGCCGAATCCCAAGAAGAAGTCGGCGAACTCCGTCCGCTGCCTCTTGATCATCTTGAATGCCATGATGTAAAAACCACCGATCAGCGGGGCGTAAATGGCAGCTCTTACGAGGAAGCCCAGCATCGGCAGAAACTGCAGGGCAAGGTTGACAAAAATGGTGAGGGCGGAAAACCCGATAAACCCGCCGGCGTTCTCCTTGAACAGCTCCCACCCCCGTGAGAGGTACTCATGCCTTTTTACCCGGTACTCCCTGCCAACGAGCCCCTCCCATTCATGGTCGCTTACCTTCTTCCCGATGGTAAAGGGGGAAGGAGATTTTTTCCGCAACGCCCCGGCAATGACGACTCCCCCGTCATCGGGGCAGAATCTCGTCTCCTCACTGAACGTTCTCCCGCAGACGACGCACCGGGGGACCAGCATTTCCTCCTCGACGAGCCTGGAGCCGTCATCGTCGCAGTAGTTGGAGCCCTCGGGATACGTTCTCCCGCACTTCGGGCAGACAGGATTTCGGAGGAATTCCCCGGAAAGGTCCGCCCCGCAGTGAATGCAGAATTTCGCACCCGTCTCGAATTCCGCCTGACACCCCGGACACCTGATCATCGTTTGCTCCAAGAGAGCGGGACACGGGCAATATCCCCGGTTGACGGGGCCCCCTGTCTTCCATCCCGATCACTTTTAATACATACCATAATGAGATAACGATTCGGCGAATAATTTGGGGGTGCTTCGAGGTGAGGGAGGGGGAAAACGGGGAAAGGGCGTGTACAAACAGAGCATTATGGTTTAAAAAGGATATAGCCAAAAAATTTCCGTAACCGGGTCGTCATGCTGCCGAGCCTCTACATTCCCCCATACAAGCTTTTCGGGTACATCCCGATCAACCCCTTCGGCGTGCTGGTCGCTCTCGCCGTGATCGTGGGATTCAAGATCGGCCGGAGGCGAGCAGTTCAAACCGGCCTCGATCCCGACATCATGGCCGACGGGATGTTCTGGCTCCTCATCGTAGCGTTCGTCATGGCCCACCTGGTATCGGACATCCTCTACTACCCCGACGAAGTCAGGAAGAACCCCCTTACCCTTCTTGCGGTCTGGAGGGGGCTCTCCTCGTACGGGGGGTTCATCGGCGGCGCCCTCGGCGCCCTCGTCTACTTCCGGTGGAAAAAGGTGCCCGTTTTGCGGTACGGCGAGGCGGTCATCTTCGGCCTCGTCCACGGCTGGGTCATCGGCCGCATCGGCTGTACGATCGTGTTCGATCACCCGGGCCGGCAGACAGACTTCATCCTCGCCATGGCGGACCCCTCGGGCGTGGTGCGCCACAACCTGGGCATGTACGAGATGTTTCTGACCCTTTTGCTCATAATCGTCCTCCACGCAACCAGGAACACCCGCCCCTTCGAAGGTTTCCAGCCGGCACTGGTCATGCTCCTCTACGCGCCGGCCCGCTTCCTGCTCGACACCCTTCGCGTGGCCGACACGAGATACCTCGGTCTTACCCCCGGGCAGTACTTCTCGGTGCTGCTGATGGCGTTGGCCCTCGTATGGCTCATCAGGGGCTTCGGTCGGAAAACCGTTAAAAGTAGTAGGTGATCCACACATAGGCGCTGTCGGATGGTTCGGTGAACAGGCCCGATCCGGCAAGATCGAAGCCCCCGAACTCGGTGCCTCTCTCCCCGTACGCCACGTTTCCCCCCACGGTTACCTGGACATCTTCCGCCAGGTCCCAGACGGCGCGGGGCTGGACAATGCCCGAGGGATCGTCCAGGTTGTTTATCACCGTCAAAAAGAGGTTGAAAAGGGGATGGAGCTCCACCATCACGTGGCCGCTCAGATAGGCCCGCCCCAGGACGAACAGCTCGCCCCGCTCCAGCCTCTCCCGGATGTCGGGGTCGAGGACCGCCTCGGCGTAGCGCCTGTCACCCAGGCCGTTTAGGTAGATCTCGAGGAACCCGTAAAAGTTCTTCTCCCCCCAGACCCATGAGTAGTCGACGTTCGCCACCAGGGACAGGTAGTCGTCGTTTCCCCGGTTTTCCCTGAGAAACGTCCAGGTTCCATCCACGCGCCAGGCGGCATCTCCCAGATACCCGGTGCTCCCGATCCCGACGACGGTGTCCCGGTAGTGTTTCGCCGCCATCAGGTCGAGCTCCGTGGTCCCCCGGGGGAAGTGCAGTTTCCCGGCAAGCGAGCTCTGTGGCCATACCGGGTCCCCCGTCGAAGGATCCCTCCTCTGGACGTAGAGCAGCTGGAGCTCCCCCCGGCTACCCGCCGGAAACCGGGCGTTCAACATGTCATCGCCGACCTTGTAGTCCCGCTCTATATCGGTGGGAGAAAAGGGGTTTACCAGGTCGAAGGGGTTGAAGATCAGCCCGTTTCCCCAGGTCACGGCCTGCCGGCCGATGCGCAGGCTCCCCCACCCGGGCTGGAGTCCGAGAAACAGGCGGTCCAGGCGGTGGTAGAGGGCGTGCCCTTCATCATCGTCTA
>WVXK01000065.1:45934-54630 GCA_011773515.1 Deltaproteobacteria bacterium | reverse complement strand
ACCCGGGCGATACCCGGGAAGAGCCGGTCCAGGGTATTTACCTTCCTTCGCGTGTCGCCCCCGGAGAGGACCGCCTCGTAGTGGGTGGTGAAATAGGTTTTTTCCGAGAAGAAGAGGTCGTTTTTCAGCCGGAACTGCACGTTCCCGTCAAAAAGGGTTCCCGTGCCGACGGGCTCGAAGAGGGAGCCGCTTTTTGCCCGCGAAACGAAGCCCTGTGCCTTCACCTGCCCGCCCCACGTCGCCGTGACCTCCCCGGCCGCCGGGGGCGCCGCCTGATGCATCGATACGAGGGCTAACCCGAGCAGGAAGCCGGTAACGGACAACCTTTTCCTTCTGAATCCTCTCACCGTACCATCCCGGGCCGGAAGGTGAAATTTTCCTCACTCCCCGCCGACGGCAGATACCGATCTGTGAAGAGACGGAAACCCCGGGGAGGGGAACGGTCATTTGACCCGGTCATCATCCACCAGCCCGTCCCGAATCAACACGAGGCGACGGGCAAACTCCATGACCATGGTATCGTGGGTGGAGAAGATGAAGGTGACCTCTCTTTTCTCGTTCATGCTCTTCATCATTTCCAGAAGCCCCCTTCCCGTGTCGGAATCGAGGTTCGCCGTGGGCTCGTCGGCCAGGACGATCGCCGGATTCGAGACGATGGCACGCGCCACGGCAACCCGCTGCTGCTGCCCTCCCGACAGCTCGCCCGGCCTCCTGTCGCTAAGACCCGAGAGCCCCACCTCGTCCAGGATATCCTGCGCCTTGCTCCGCCGCTCCTGCTGGGGAACTCCCTGGAGAAGCATCACGTATTCCACATTCTCTGCTGCCGACAAAACGGGAATCAGGTTGTAGGCCTGGAACACGAAACCGATCCTCTGGAGACGCAGCTGTGCCAGCTGGGACTGGCTCATAGCATTCAGGTCGTTTCCATTGACCGTCACGCTCCCCGAATCAGCCGAGTCCAGGCCCCCGATGATGTTCAAAAGGGTCGTCTTCCCCGAACCCGAAGGGCCGGCAAGGGCGAGAAAGCCCCCCTTTTCAACCGAGAGGTTCACGCCCCTAAGCGCGGGAACCTCGACTTTCCCTTCCTGGTAGGTTTTCTTCACACCCCTGAGCTCAACGATTCCCATGTCACTCTCCCGCCAGAGCTTTTCCGTTCATTTTCACCACATTGTATAGTTCACGGCCGTGCCTGCCCGAATCCAGACCGGCTCATGCTTCACGTCTGGGTCATGGCAGAAACGGGGCTGATCCGGGCAGCTTTCACCGCGGGGTAAAGGCTCACGAGGAGTCCCAGCACCAGGACGACGGCGTTGGCAACAAACAGATCCCTGCCGTGAATGACGGGGTAGATGATACGGGAGTAACCGAAAAACTCCATCCCGGCAGAGAGAGAGGTAAGGTCTATCCCCCTCCTTGCAAGGGAATAAACGGTCAGATATCCCAGGGTGTTTCCCGCGAGCATGCCGAGGAAGAGGAGACAGGCCGTCTCCGTGATCACGCCCCGTACTATCCACAGCGGTTTCATGCCCAGCGCCTTTTGCAGGCCGAACTCCCGCACCCGCTCGAAGACGGCCATCAGCGTCGTGTTCACGATGCCAAAGGCCATGGCGATGAATACGACGAGGAACCACCAGATGATGAAGCCGTCATACATCTTCAAAATCGCCGTGGTGAGGGGCAGGAGCTCCCGCCAGGTGTGCACTTCATATGTATCCCGGGAAAGTTTCTTCCGCAAATCTTCCGCCACCCTCTCCGCGCCCTGCCGGCGCGGCAAAACTATCGTAACTTCCGAGATCCCTCCTTCAAACTTCAGCATTTCTTTTGCCGCGGGCATGGTTACAAAAACGAACTGCTTCTCCGTGGCCTCCAGTTCGGCCCTGAAGATCCCGGTGATGCGGAAGGCACGGGAAGCTATCTCCTTTTGTGTGTCCTGCGCCATGAGTACCAGTTTGTGCCCCCGTTTCGTCTCGAATTTCTCAAAGAGGGCCGCTCCCACGATTATCCCGTACTCATCACCCGATTCCAGGTAATCTCCATCGGTCACCGCCTTTCCGATGAAGGAGACACGGGCCTCCTCTTCCGGCTCGACTCCCACCATGACCACACCGCTGGAATGCCGCGCGTTGCTTGCAACGGCGCTTACCCTGACCCGGAAAGCCCAGTTTGCGCCGGGAGGTAAGGTACTTTCGAGGACCGCCTGCAGTTTCGAAGCATCGGAGATGCTGTGTTCGATGGCCGGATCGTCGCGATACCCCTTCGCGTGAACCTGAATGTGGCCGGTAAGGGTGGCAATGCTGTTTCGAACGAGCTGGTCGGCAAACCCCCGCATGAGCCCCCCGAGAAAAACCATGCTCCAGACCCCGATGATCACGGCGGTCAGGATAACCATGGTCCGCCGTGGGTTTCGCCATATGTTCCGCCAGCCTAACTGGAAATACAATCGAGCCTCCCGGTAAACAGCCCTCTGCAGCTTACAATTTCCCGCTCCCCCTCTTCACTCCCCGATCCGCAAATCGAGATTCCAATTCTGAGTGCCATCTTTGCACGTACCCTTCCCCCCCACCGCCTATGCCGCCTTGAGTGCCCTTGCCGGCTCGATGCGCCGCACGGCAAAGGCCGGATAAAGGGCCGTCAGAAGCGTTATGATCAGCACGATACCCGCACCGATGGAGATGGACAGAAGAGAGAGGCGGGGGAACATCCTCTCGGGCAACCCGTACATGCGGAGCCAGTCGGAAGCACCGGGGAGGAGAATCCCGTGCACCTGAAAGTACCAGGTGACGAGGCATCCACCGGCGATCCCGAGAACTATTCCCACCAGCGTCATGCTCGCCGATTCGATGAGCAAAAGCTTCATCAGCCGCTTTGGTCCGGCCCCCAGAGCCGAAAGGACACCGAACTCCTTTTTCCGCTCGAATATTGCCATAAGAAAGGTATTCAGGATACTGAAGCCGACGACGACGATGAGAATGACATAGAAGATGAACCCGCTGACCAGGTCCATCTTGATGGCCTGGACGATCCCCGGTAAAAGCTCCATCCAGTCCAGCACAACCAGCTGTTCACCGCCTTCGAGCCGGGCAATGCGGGCGGCAATGGTTTCTTTCATCGTAGCAACGTCATCCTGGGATCTTCCGAGAACAACCACCTCATGAACGGCACCGTTCATGCTGAAGACATCCTGAAAAAACGGGAGGGGGATCAGGATCGTTCCCCGGTCGAATTCATCCTGGCCGGATTCGAATATCCCCCGCACACTGACCACGGTTGCCGCGATAGAACCATCGCGCCCCTGGCCCAGGAGCACGAGCTCATCCCCGGGGACCACCTGCATGTTTTTCGACAGAAGAGCGCCAACGACGGCCCGGTTGGTGTCCCCCGATGACAAAAAGCTCCCTTTTCGGATCAGCTTCGTTATGGTCGAGACGCTGCCTTCCCGCACCGGGTCGATCCCGACGACCAGGACCCCGCTCGTTCGTTCCCTCGACGAGACCAGAGAGAATGCGCTGGCACGCGTTGAATAGGCGTCGACACCTGTAACGCCGTCGAGTATGCGGGCTACCCCTTCAGGGTCGGGCACTGCAAGCCGGATGTCCTTCTTTTCCCCGTACCCTTTCTCCTGCACCTGGAGGTGGCCCGTGTACATTTTTACCGACGTATCGATCATGGTGTGGTACGAGCCGAACTGCCAGGAGAGCATGAAAACGAGCAGGAGTGTTGCAAAGACGATTGCCATTATGGTCAGGATCGACCTTCTCGGGTTTCGCCAGATGTTCCGCCATGCCATCTTCGTGTCGATGGATACCAAGAGACGCTACCTCCGGGGCTTTCGCAATTCACCGAGCGTGAAGAAGCTTTCGGGCAGATCGTCCTTGAACTCGAGTTCCCGGTAGTGCAAAAGGGTGTACTCGTCCAGGGCTCCTGCTTTCTGCATCTTCCACACCCGGGGAAAGAGCCTGCCGCCCAGCATCTGTATCTGCTCCCCCGTCATCGCTTTGACCAGCTTGAGATCCTCGTCGTAAAACTCCTCGGCGAGGAGGATGTAATCCTCCCGGATCTTCAGTTTCTGCATCCCCCACACTACGGGGGCGTGTGGTTTGGGAACCGACTCGATGACGAACACCTTCTTCCCCTCGTGTGTCTCCTCGCCGACGATCCTGTGGGTATATTCGTCGACGATGCTGTCGGACTTTGCCAGGTCGTTGTTTGAAAAATCGGAGCCCATCCATGCCTGGGACATCATCGATGGGGGAAGCTTTATGACCCGGTTTATCTTGGGATTGTATGTCCACATCTCGACACCCCGCTTGAGGGTCCCGTTTCCCTCGTCCTTTGGGGGGGCGGTTATGGTAAAGAGGCTTTTCTTGCGCCCTTTGGTCCACCCCTTTATCGTCATTGCCCGCTCCCACTTCGGCCGGTGGATGACCATGTCCACCACCGCAACGGAGGCCTCGCCCCGGTAATACTCTACGGAAGCCTCCACCAGGGACGAAGCGTCCAGCGCGTGCGCTCCACCGCACCGCAGAACAAGGCCCAGGAGGGTCAGCCAGATAAACAGCCACATCTTTTCACGCATATTACCTACCCCCGCCAGGCAGTGGCCTCCCTGCCCGGCAACGATCAGGGTTCCCCCCTTCCGCCCCCTGAACCTTGCAAGCCCTGTATCAGCACGGTCATGAAATTTCTCGCCGTGGCGGTGAGGTCGAAGGAATCTTCGAACCACGCCTGGAGAAAAAGGGCATCCCACGTCCCCACCAGGGCTGCAGCCACGGCTTCGGGATCCACATGGGGAAGGAACTCGCCGCGCGCCATCCCTTCCCGTATCAGGGATGAGACGATACCGCGGAATTCCCCGTAGGCCTCTCGAAATGCGTTTTTGAACCGCTCCCGCATCTGGGACGACTGGGATGCGGCCCAGAACTCGAAGAACAGGGAGAACATGTCCCGTATCTCGTCCCAGGATCTCATGAGCGAACTGCTCAGGGCCATGAGGCGCTCCGAAGCAGAACCCCCCAGGGCGGCAACGCTGACCGTGACCGACGCACCGAGTTCCCTTGAAAACCACTCGAACACGGAAAAGAACAGCTCCTCCTTGCTATCGAAATACTCGTAGATCGTCCCCTTCCCGACTCCGGCCAGGTCTGCGATCTCGGCCATGACCGTACCGGAAAACCCTTTCTGCGCGAAGACCCGTGCCGCCGCCTCGATGATCATCGCCCGCTTGTCTCCTCTTGCCCTTTTGCCCAGGCTCATACTAATACAGATATCAAATATCGACTGAGCAGTCAATCATAAATCAATATTTTTTTTATAAAATTAATTAATATTATAATTCAATATTTTAAGTCAATTATCAACCGACCGGATAGTCATGTTCCGGGGTAAACGGCGGGGATGGGTGAAGCTCCCCGGAAGGCCCGCGAAGAGATCCTTCCCCCGGGAAGGGTGCGGGGTAAAGCCCTGAACCGAACGCACCAGAGAAATTTGGCAAAGGAATAAGCTGAGATAAAGTGGTAAGATGTTCAATACATCTTCCCCGGATCCTTCACCACAGACGGACCCGGAAAGGGAAACCCAGAGGGGGTGAAAGCCCATGGTGAAAAGAGGCATTTATCTGGCACTTACGCTTGCTCTCCTGCATTTCCCCGGATGTGCCGTGAACATGTCCCTCGTTCCGCAGCCGGCGGAGCTGAAGGAAAAGGTCTTAGAAGGAACGGGCCGCCCGAAGATTCTCCTAGTCAACGTGTCGGGATTTATCACGGAACGGGCCCGAACGGACCGCCTGGGGCTCATAAGGAGACCTTCCATCGTAGAGCAGATACGGGAGGAGCTGAGGATGGCAGAGGCGGACCGCGACCTGGCCGGTGTGATCCTGAAGATCAACTCACCGGGGGGGCTGGTGACGGCCACGGACATCCTCTACCACGAAATCGGGAACTTCAGGGAGAGAAAGAAGATCCCCGTCTTTGCCTGCATCATGAGCGTTGGCGCCTCGGGGGGGTACTACGTGGCTTCGGCAGCGGACGAGATCATCGCCCACCCCACGGCCCTTGCGGGAAGTATCGGCGTGATTGTCCTCAAGTTCAACATCGAGGGGCTGCTCGGCAAGATCGGCGTGGAAGAGGAGACGTACAAATCGGGTGACAAGAAGGATATCTTCTCCCCCTTCCGGGCGCGCACGCCCGAGGAGAAGGAGATCATTCAGGCGATCATCGACTCACTCTTCGAACGGTTCCTCGACGCGGTGCACTCCCGGCGGAAGGGCGTGCTGGCCATGGAGGAACTGAAAGTGCTCGCCGACGGGCGCATCTACACGGCCGATCAGGCACTCGGGGCAAAGCTCATCGACCGGATCGGGTATCTTGACGACGCCATTCGCACCATGAAAGAGTCTCTCGGCATCGAGGAGGCCCGGGTGGTCACGTACTACCGCACGGGGGAGTACAAGGGGTCGATCTATGCCGCATCCGGGGACAGCAATTCCCCCGTCGAGGACATCATCACCGGGGGGAAGGACGCTTTCGCCCCGCTGGCAGGGGTCGAGTTCATGTACCTCTGGATGCCGTGAAGGGCACGCGATAACACCTTCTAAGATAGATCGCTGAGCAGAAGAAAAACCCGGCCACTACCCTTTCACGAAGGCGGCAAAACCCTCCATGAAGGATTCGAGGCGGCCCCGCGTTTTCTCATCGACCAGCTTTCCCGACCCGTCAAAAAGCCCGGCAGCCTGGCTTACATAGAGCTGCCTGCCGAACCATGCCCGCGCGCCCAGAGACCGGAGTACGGGCAGCCAGGCCGTCTGGGAAAAGCGCGTCCCCCCCTGCCCGGGCGTTGCCCCGATAATGCCCACCGGCCTGTTGGCAAACACCCAGGGGATATCCTCGGGGGGCCTCGAGAGCCAGTCGATGGCATTCTTGAGGACTCCGGGAATCGAACTGTTGTATTCCGGTGTGGCCAGAAGGAGTCCGTCGGCAACCGCTATCCGCTCCTTGAGCTTTACAACCGCTTCGGGGATCCCGATCTCCTTTTCCATGTCCCCGTCGTAAAGGGGGATTCCCCTGATGCTCGCAATTTCCAGGACGCAGTCCTTCGGGGACACTTCGGCAGCGGCAAGCAAGAGAGCCGTGTTGAAGGAACCTTTCCTGAGGCTTCCCGAAATTCCCACTATCTTGATCATCTCCTCCTCCCTTTGCGGTTTTCCTGCCCTCTACCATCTTCATTATACCCGGGAAATAGGATCCCGAAACAGCCTCACGGGAAATTTTGCCCGGGATACGGCGAATCTCTTTTCATTTGATGGGTGCCGAAGAAACCCGGTTTCTTCAGTGGAGACAGGGCACTTTCACTCTCCTGCTTACCGGTGGGGTTCCGGGCCCGGCAAAGACAACCGGCACAGATTGAAATGCACCGGCAAGGCGAAACCGCTCGGCGACGGGGCGAGTCTCGCAAAACCCACCGCGGAAAAAGCTCCCCGCGTTAGAGACAGGTTTTAGATGGGGGCCCCAAGTTCCCCCTCGATGTCTCTTTTCAGCTGGCAGTTCCCGCAGTCGACCGTCACCCTCTTCAACGGCTTGTCGAGGAAGAAATAGCGTTTTTCGCAAAAACCGTAGTCCTCACAGCCGCTGCACTTCCAGAGATGATCCGACCTTGCAAGGTCGAAACATCCCAGAGGAACGTGGCAGACGTCACAAACGGCTACGGTCTGCCCCTTCGTGCTTCCCAGGGTGTCCATCAACGGCTCCTGTCGATAATAAGTCCTATTATATACTACGCTGATTTTCCCTGTTTTATTACACCTCACATATTCTGGGATAGTACCACACTCCCCGCAGGGAAGTGAGGTAAAATTTCAGCAGATTACAGCCGTGGCGCAGGGCCTGCGCTACTCGATATCAACGAGGATCTCGTTTCTCCTGAGGAAGGGAAGCGTCCAGGGGGGGTTGTAATAGGCGGCGCGGAAGGTTGATGTTGCCCTGTATCCGTCCCGTGCCAGGTGCTCTTCCAGCGTTTTTTTCTTCTCTTTTACCCTTTTCTCCGTGGCGTACCAGGAGAAGCGAAGTGCCGCAACCTTCCTTCCCTCCACCTCCCGGAAGCTGATGCGGGCGTTGCCCGGCCGGGGAAGGGTATCGATGCGGTAGGCAAGGGGCATAACGAAGGCGACCACGTATACCTCCCCGTCCCCCTCGAGGATAACCGGGGCGGTCATGGGAATCTTTTCCGGCCCCTGCGGTTTCTCCCGTGTCACGGGGGCCGTCATCTCCATTTTCTCCCGGGCCGCGTTGTTTCCATCGATGTAATCGAAGAGGATCCGGAACCCGCCGTAGAGCGCTTCACGGTGCGTCCCGGTTACCGTAACCTCGGCAACGACATATTTCGCGTACTCGCGCACCTCGTAGCCATCCTCTTCGCTGAGGATTATGTAACCGGGTTCCGGGGCTTTGGCGCCGCAGGCGGCGACCGCTATGGGGAGCGCCAGGAGAAAACAATATACCTCCTTACCCGCAACCATATGACCCTCCTCTGGGTCTCCATTATGAGATGGTTTCCGAACCTGGGCGGTTCCGGGCCCGCTTCAGCGGTATCAGGGAATGAGGACCGTCGATGCCGTGGTCTTTCTCGACTCCAGGTCAATGTGGGCCTGACCCGCATCGCTGAGCGGATAGGTCTGGTTCACCTCTATCCTGACCACACCCTTT
>WVXK01000065.1:41621-45791 GCA_011773515.1 Deltaproteobacteria bacterium | reverse complement strand
GGTGATCTCCCGAACGCGGCTCACAAAGTTCTCCTCCCGGTAGAGGATCGTATGGTGGCAGCCGTGCTGCCTGGCCAGTTCGGCCTTTTCCTCGCTGCCCACCGTGCCGATGACCGTCACGCCCAGGTGCCTGGCCCACTGGCAGGCGATAAGCCCCACGCCCCCTGCCGCCGCGTGGAACAGTATCGTCTCCCCTGCCTGAACGGGGCAGGTGCGGCGGAGCAGATACCGGGCCGTCATCCCCTTGAGCATCATCGCCCCCGCCGCCACATCATCGATGCCGTCTGGAATCTTGACCAGGCGGTGCTCCGGCATGATCCGCACCTCGGCGTACGAGCCCATCGGGACACCGGCATAGGCAACGCGGTCCCCGGGAGCGACTCCCGAGACGCCCTCGCCGATCTCCTCGACCACTCCCGCACCTTCCATGCCGATTACCGTGGGCAGGTCCCCAACGGGATACAGCCCGGTGCGGTGGTACACATCGATATAGTTCAGCCCCACGGCTGTGTGGCGCAGGAGCACTTCGCCCTCCCGGGGCCTTCCCACATCGATTTCCTCCCACTTCATGACCTCGGGACCGCCGGTTTCGTGAATTTGAACTGCCTTCGTCATGACACCTCCCGTGAAAACAGGGACAGGGCCTGAGAACCTCTTCCCGATGAGCTTTCCCCGGGCCCCCTGCGGGTAACCGGCAGCCTCCATCACCTAGCCACCGGCCTCGCCTCTCTCAACTATCTGGATAAATGCCGACAGCAGTGTCTCCGGGTACCGGGCTCCGGAAACGAGGTATTTATTGCCGATCAAAAAGCTCGGCACGCTGGCGATACCGAGTCTGCGCCCCCGCTCCTCCTCCATCGTAACGGCCGCGAGGCTCTCCTCGCCGAACATATCTTCCTCATTTCGTGACTCGAGGCCGGCCGACTCGGCAATTTTCCGCAAGAAATTTTGTTCCCCCACATCTTTCCCATCCAGAAAATAGGCCGAAAAAAGGGTTTCCACGACGGGGTCCTGCAGGTTTTTTTGCCCGGCGAGCCAGATCAGGCGATGAGCGTCCAGGGTGTTGGGTGTCAGCTGTATACGGCCGAAATCAAAGGGTATGCCCTCTTCCAACCCCGCTGCCAGCACGTGGGCGTCGAGCTCATCGCTTCTTTCGAGGCTCCCGAACTTCGCCACGCGGTACTCGGACCTCTTCATCCCCTCCTTCGGCATACCGGGGTTGAGCTGAAAAGGGAGCCAGGTCACGCGGGTCTCTGCCTTCCCGCCGAAAAGTTCCAGCGCCTTCTCGAGGCGGCGCTTCCCGATGAAGCACCAGGGACAGATCACGTCCGAAAAGATGTCGATCGCCAGTACCATGCCGTGTCACGAATCAGGGATTGACGCAGTAGATCATTTTTTTTCGGACCCCTGGAACGAGGATGCCGAAAATGGCTGGCGGGGCTGGTTACCAATATCCAGCCCCGCCCCGTTCATAACTTCGCCGATGGCCCTGCCGGGGGCCACCGTCCATTCCCCAGTATCAAAGGGTTACTTGTATACGCCCGCGCCGACCAGGAAATCCGTCCCCGGAACCCGGAAGATGTGGGTGGTCTTCGCCTGTGGCTCATCCATGCCCGGTTTCGGCCACATGTAGTCAACCCACCCCTCGCCGGGGTCCTTCGCTACCGTTACGAAATCCTTGAAAAACATCTTTCCCGCCTTGTCGGGAGTTTCCAGCATGTTTTTCCCGATCAACGAAGGCTTCATGGGATGGGCAAGCATGTTGCCATCCAAGTCCATGAGGAACACGTAGGTGTCTTTCCACACGAACTTGCCATCTTTTTTGTTTATCTCTGCTTTCGCCGCATCGATCCCCTGGTCGGTGATCATCTGAGCGGCTTCCTTGTTCTTCGCGACGCACTCTTCCTTTGTCCCGCTTTCCGCAGACACACCGGTGGAAAGAAAAACGCCGAGCACTACCGCGAGCAGCACAACGGAAAGTCTCTTCATCGTTACACCCCCATTTTTTTATTACGCACCGCTGAACCGGGCCGGTAAGCAACCTCCCGTAATAAAATCCCCCTCCTCACCTCCTTTCGGCTTTGGTAAACACTCACCCTCCGATATGGAGAGCTGCCCGGAGAAAAAAACGACTTCCCCTGCTTCCTGTAAATTTTTAGATTACCGGGATGAGCAAACGATGCAGAATAAGTCTAAATCCGGGCTGTACGGCCTGTCAATGCCAAAATTGCCCTGAGTCGAGGCGCAATTTGCCCGAAGAAGTTCCTTTTCCCCGCGAAAATCATCCCACTCGTGCCGGTTGCTGTTCCACTTCCGCCCCCGCAGGCGGTATAATACCCCTATCCTGCAGCAAATGGGCCGACACAGACCGCGATTCCGAGGAGATACCATGGTGCACCTCAGGAAGGTCACGCTCCTTCCCCACAAATACCCGACCAGGGTACGCTACCCCTTCAACCTCGAGGTCTTTCATAAAACGGAGCATATCGTTTTCGACACTCCCGTATCGTTTTTTGCAGGCGAGAATGGGACGGGCAAATCAACGCTGCTCAAGGCGATCTGTCGCAGCTGCGAAATCCCGATCTGGGAGCCGCCGGAGCGAAGGCGCGTGGAAAACAACCCCTACGAAGAGCGGCTGCAGGATTGTATCGGTATCACGTGGGAACAGGGGAGGGTTACCGGTTCATTCTTCGGCTCGGAAATATTTTTGTATTACGCGCAGATACTCGACGAGTTCGCCGCAGCCGATGCCGGCCAGCTGAAATATTTCGGCGGGAAATCCCTCATGACACAATCACACGGCGAGTCTCTCCTCTCCTTTTTCCGGGCCAGGTATCAGATCAGGGGGCTCTACCTGCTCGATGAGCCCGAGACTGCACTCTCCCCGAGGAGCCAGCTCGACCTTCTCGGGGTGATCCTCGACGCCGCGGGGGCGGGACACGCCCAATTCATCATGGCCACCCACTCTCCGATACTGCTTTCCTTACCGGGGGCCTCTATCTACAGCTTCGACCACGTCCCCATCCGCAAGGTTGCCTATGAGGATACCGACCACTACAAGGTGTACAGGGAGTTCATGAGCGGCAGGGAGCGGTACCTGAGGGATGTGGGGGACTGATCGTCGCCGACCGCTTGCCGGGATAAGCGGACAAAAAAGGGCTGGATGGGAGCGGTTTACGCGAGGTGCTCGATGAGGATCTTTATCCCTATCGCTATGAGGATGAGTCCCCCCACCATTTCGATCTTCTTTTCGAAGAAGTGACCCACCTTCCCCCCCACGTACACCCCCAGAAGCGAGAGGCTGAACGTGATCAGGCCGATGACGACCGAAGGGGTGATGATCGATACCCGCAAAAAAGAGAGGGACAGCCCCACCGCAAGCGCGTCGATGCTCGTTGCGACGGAAAGGGCCAGCAGGAGGTAGAGGTTTGGGGGGCCGTTGAACACCTTATTTCCACCAAGCCGGGTGGACTCGTAGATCATCTTGATACCCACGCCGGCAAGGAGGCCGAAGGCGATCCAGTGGTCATAGGCCGAAATAAGTTTCCTGAAGCCGGTCCCGGCCATCCACCCGATCACCGGCATGACTCCCTGAAAGATCCCGAAATAGAGGGCGATCTTGAACGCCTGCCCCACCCGCATCATGTTTCTCATCGCCAGGCCGCTCGACACGGATACGGCAAATGCGTCCATGGCAAGACCGAAGGCGACCATCACGACGGTAAAATGGCTCAGCGAAGAAAACTCCATATTCTCCTCTTCGCAGCGTCTCTCCCCTCCGGTTTTGTGCACGCAGACCCCCCCCGTATCGTTATGTGCAACCGGGGGTGCAGGCAACGGGCGGTAGAATTTCGTACCACAGGACAACCCAAAAGGCAAGCACCTGATAGGGAACCCTTTTTCCGGGTGACGGAGCTTGATTTTCTGAACCGAAACCCATCTTTTCACAATCTGAGTAGGTAGGGAGAGACGAATAAATGTCGAAAGCAACGGTGGAACCATCACGTTTCCCGGCAGGGCCTGGTTATTTCTGCATGAAGTGCCTCGCCCTGGCACGGGAGGCAAAACGTTTCTACAAGTTCAGCAAGAGGATCGATGAGCCAAAGATCGAGTGCCCTGTCTGCACCCTGATGTACGTGTACACGGAGGATTTCAGCCCGGAAATGTTCG
>WVXK01000065.1:37855-41560 GCA_011773515.1 Deltaproteobacteria bacterium | reverse complement strand
GCTGCAACCGGGGAGATGATTTCCCGGGCAATTGGACAGGCCCAGGCGTTCGTCCACTTTTCTCTGCCCGTAATCCCTCCCGCCCTCGTCGGGGCCCTGAAAGTGGCCTCGTCGCAGGTGCCGGTGAGGGGGATCACGGGTGAAGGGGGTGAGGACATTACGCCGCGTCCCGGGGAACATACCCGGAATGCGATGATGGGGGAAATCAGGAGAGCCAGGAAAGAGACGGGGGTGTGGGAGCCGCCCCCGCGGAGTATCCTCGTAATCGACGGCCTAGCCGCTTTCACGGGAGGAGAGAATCTCATTTCCGGGTCACCGGGCGGGGAGGATGCAGGCAATGAGGCAATCGAAACCGTAACGGACCCGGACGGGATATTTTCCCTGCACAACAAAATCCTCTCCCCCCTCTGGGCGGCCACGAGTGACCTTGGCGAAAAGATTTTCATGGACCCCGCGTGAGTCCTGACATGCTCTTGCAGGCCAGGGTTGCCCTCTCCGGCCTTTACGTCCCCTCACCCTTGAAGCTGGCAAACTCACCTTGCGGGAAAAGTGCTTCCTGTATATAATTAATTATAAATATTGAACTATAGTTTAAAAACTATGCGCAGGATACTCTCCTCCATAGTTTTACCCCTCATCGTACTCTCCCTTCCCCCTCTATTTGCCTATGGATCCATCTCTTACGAACCGTCGGGTTCCTGCGCCGGCTGTCACGCCGATATCTACAGCAGCTGGAAGGGTTCCCGGCATGCAGCATCCCTTGTAAACCCCCTCTTCAGGAAAAGCCTTGAGGAAATACGGCAGGGGGAGCCGGGAAGCGGCGGGAAATGCCTCTTCTGCCATGAGCCGTCATCAACAGTCCCGGAGGCCCCCCTCCGGGCGAAAGGAACGCCAAGGGAGGGCGTAACCTGCGATTTCTGCCACACCGTCTATGCCGCAAGGATCAGCGATCAATTCCCGCGATTTCTGAACAGGCCGGGAACGAAAAGAGGGCCCCTGGAAGGGGCAAAAAGCACGCACCACGGGGCCGCCTGCTGGCCCCTCATCCAGGATGCGAAACTCTGTGCGGGCTGTCACGAACTCAATAACCCCCACAACGTGGGGATACTCACCACGGGCTCTGAGTGGAGGGAGAGCGTCTACCGGGAAGAAGGGGTCCAGTGCCAGAACTGCCATTTCCTGAAGCCCTACCGGGAGGTCACCCTCCTCCGGAAAAAGCTGGCAGCCGATGAGCCACCGGACCACGGCGTGCGCGGAGGCCACGTCCCCATGTTTTTGGAAGAGGCCTTCAGGATGAGCGGTTACATCGTCGCCCTTGACGACAGTGCATGCGTGGAGCTCGAGATCTTAAACGACATGGGAGGCCACAAGCTGCCCACGGGCATGCCCACACACCGGATGATACTCAAAGCACGGCTCTTCGACGAGAGGGGTTTCATTCTGGGCGAAAGAGAAATGACCTTCGCGCGGGTGCTCGGAGACCAGACGGGAGCCCCCCTTGACTCCCCGGAGGATATGTTTCTCCGGGCCACACGGGTCCTCTCGGACAACCGGTTCGCCCCGAAGGAAAAGAGAAAAATATCGATAGCGTTCCCCCTCGAAAAAGAGAGGGAGAGAATGTTTGCAACCGTATCCCTCTCCTACGAGCTGCCGTCAAAGACCAACATTCCCGGAACGGAAACCATAGGGTTCAAGAACATCATCATCCCCCATAAGATCTGGCAGTTTCCAACGGGAAGACTGCTTGCCCTGTCTATCATCATCCTGGCAGCCCTCATCGTCTACGTCGCTTTCCGGCGCGCAAAACTACTGTAGACAACCCTGCGATGTACACCTCACTCGGCGGATGAGGTCGCCCCTGACGGGAAGAAATTTTCCCGCTTTGAATGGACACCGCCGCCGGGGGGTACAGGAGAAATCCCCGCTTTGTTTCCTGTCTTGGATTTCACGCAAAATGATACTAAGATGAGAAAAGTTGACCCAAGTCAAACAGGTTACCCGCTGAACCGGGTAATCATTTACCATGCGGGCACAGGACTCTTTTTGTGCCTGTTCGCGCAACAACTCTTTGAAAGGGGGGGACGTGAAAAAGATCACACGGCGGGAATTTCTCAAAAGCAGCGTCATAAGCGTATCGGTCCTGGGAACCACTGTTTACCTGAATCCCTACGAAGTTTTTGCAGGTGACCCGCTTTCGGAGCTTACCTGGGACAAGGCCCCCTGCAGGTTCTGCGGAACCGGCTGCAGCGTCATGGTGGGAGTGAAGAACGGAAAGATCGTGGCGGTACAGGGCGACCCGAAATCGTCGGTAAACCAGGGGACCCTCTGTGTCAAGGGCTATTCCCTCCCCTTCATACAGTACGGGAGGGACAGGCTCACCAAGCCCCTGGTGCGGATGAAAAAGGGGCGCTACGACAAGAGGGGAGAGCTCACCGAGACCACCTGGGACTTCGCTCTGGACCTGATGGCAGAAAAAGCCAGGAAGGCCATAGAGGAGAAGGGCCCAGCGTCGGTGGCCATGTTCGGGTCGGGCCAGTGGACGATCTGGGAGGGTTACGCCGCGTCGAAGCTGTTCAAGGGCGGGCTCAGGTCGAACAGCCTGGAGGTGAACGCCCGTCACTGCATGGCCAGCGCCGTCGCGGGCTTCATGACCACCTTCGGGATCGATGAGCCCATGGGGTCCTACGATGATTTTGCAAAATCGGACGTCTATGTGCTCTGGGGAGCCAACATGGCCGAAATGCACCCCATTCTGTTCTCGAAGCTGACGGACCGGCTGAAAACGAGCAACAAGGCCCGGCTGATCAACCTCACCGTCATGTCCACCATGTCCTCCAGCATGGCTGAGAAAGAGATCATCTTCAAGCCGCAGTCGGACCTGGCCATCGCCAACGGAATCGCAAACATCCTGATAAAAATGAACATGGTGAACAGGGATTTTGTGGAAAAACATACGCTGTTCAAGCATGGGAGGGAAAACATAGGCTACGGGCTCGAGGACAACTTCACGTTCAAAGAAGAGGCCAGGAAGGTCTCCTTCGATGAGTACAGGGAGTTCGTGTCCAAGTACACACCCGAGCACGTGGAAAAGGTAAGCGGCGTGTCTCCCTCCGACCTGCTCGAGCTGGCCAGCATCTACGGGGACCCCGGCCTCAAGGTCATGTCCTTCTGGACGATGGGCATGAACCAGCACACGCGGGGCACCTGGATCAACAACCTGGTGTACAACCTCCACCTGCTCACGGGGAAGATCAGCGACCCGGGAAACCAGCCCTTCTCTCTCACCGGCCAGCCCAGCGCCTGCGGCACCTGCAGGGAGGTGGGCACCTTCACGCACCGGTTGCCGGCAGACATGGTGGTGGCAAACCCGGAACACCGGAAA
This sequence comes from Deltaproteobacteria bacterium, assembly GCA_011773515.1. Lineage (NCBI taxonomy): Bacteria > Pseudomonadati > Myxococcota > Myxococcia > Deltaproteobacteria bacterium. Next base: position 38,178 of record WVXK01000065.1, on the reverse strand, counting down.
ATGGCCGAGGAGATCTGGCGCCTGCCGGAGGGAACGATCCCGGACAAGCCCTCCTATCATGCCATAGAGATGGTACGGGCCCTGGACAGGGGGGATGTGCTCTTTTTCTGGAGCTCCACGGCAAACCCCTTCCAGGATTACCCCAACCTGAACCGGTACAGGGCCGGGGCGCTAAAGGAGGGGCGCTTCATCGCCGTCTCCGATGTCTATCCGACCCGTTCGACGGAAATTGCCGATGTGGTCCTGCCCACGGCCATGTGGGTCGAGAAAGAGGGGGCTTTCGGCAACGCCGAGCGCAGAACACACTTCTGGAAGAAAATGGT
>WVXK01000065.1:31313-37840 GCA_011773515.1 Deltaproteobacteria bacterium | reverse complement strand
CACGGGAAACTCTTCGACTACCCGAAGGCGGACTACCCCGTACCTGCGGGGCAGAGGCCCTCGGATGCAAGCGAATCGGCAGGTTTCTACGTGGAAAAGGCCCTCTTCGAGGAGTACAGGAAGTTCGGACTGGGCCACGGCCACGACCTTGCGCCCTTCGACGCGTACCATGAATCGAGAGGGCTCAGGTGGCCCGTAGTGGACGGGAAAGAGACATTGATCCGCTTCAGGGAGGGGTATGACCCCTACGTGGAGGAGGGGAAAGAGTTTCAGTTCTACGGCAACAAGAAGCAGGGCGACAGGGCCACGATCTGGCTTCGACCGTACGAGCCGCCCCCGGAAGTACCGGACGCCGAATATCCGTTCTGGCTGTGCACGGGCAGGGTCCTCGAGCACTGGCACTCGGGTACCATGACCAGGAGGGTAAAGAGCCTCTACCGGTCCTACCCTCACGCCACGGCGAACGTGCACCCCGGAGATGCGCAAAAGCTTCAGCTCAAAACGGGTGACAAGGTGCGGATACTTTCGCGCAGGGGACAGGTCGATATTTTCGTAGAGGTGGGCGGAAGGGTCACCCCGCAGCAGGGGATGGTCTTCGTACCGTGGTTCGACGAGGATGTCATGATCAACGATGTCACCATCGATGCCTACTGCCCCATATCCAAGCAGAACGACTTTAAAAAGTGTGCGGTTAAAATTGAAAAGATATGACAAACCCGGGGGATACCAATGAAGGCACGTAAGAATAAGCGATGGGGCCTGTTTCTTGCCCTTCTCCTGGTCGGAGCCTGCGGGGCAACGTCGGGAAACGTCTACCGCGAGAAGGGGCTCGTAACCGGCAAGCCTGGCATGAACGTATACACGGGGAAAGATCCGGGAGAGACATCGCCCCTGGCCCGCCCCTACGAAATCGCGCCTCCTCTCGTTCCCCACCGGGTTTCCAGCTTTACGATAGACAGGTCCACGAACGAGTGCCTCGACTGCCACCTGGAGGGTGAAGAGATGGGAGACGGCCACAGCAGGGCTGCCAGAGTCCCGCCATCCCATTTGAAGAACGAGCATACCGGAGAAGCCACTATGGAGGACGTCGTGGGAATCCGGTACAACTGCACCCAGTGCCACGTCCCGCAGTCGGCGGAAGAGCCGCCCGTCTCGCAGATGTAGGAGAGCAAATCCATGGAGGTTGACAGCCTCAGGGCGCAGGGACCCTGTGGACAGACTCCATTATGCCCGGTAAAGAAAACAGGTCCCAAACCCTTCTGAACGAGATCGCCGGTGGCCTGGGAGACGTCGGCGTATTCGTTCCCCTCGCCCTGGCCCTGGTCATCGAGAACGGATTCGACCTCCAGGGGATATTTCTCGCAGCCGGCCTTTTCTACCTCCTGTCGGGAACATGGTTCGGCATCCCGATGCCGGTGCAGCCGCTCAAAGCGATGGCCGCTATCGCCCTCGCGTCGGGGCTTTCGCAGGAAGTGCTCCACGTGGCGGGGATCGAGTTCGGCGCTATCATGCTCCTGCTGCTCATTCCCGGTGCCGCCGGGATCCTGCAAAAACTCTTTCCCCTGCCGGTGATAAGGGGTATCCAGCTCGCCCTGGGCATCATCCTGGCAAAAACGGGAGTATCGATGGCCCTGGGGAGTCCGCCTCTCGCCATGCTCGCGGCGGCGCTGTTTGCCGCCACGCTCCTCTTCATACGGGCTCTTCCTCCGATACTTCCCGTGCTGGCAGCAGGAGTCATCATCGCCATCGTAAGGGGGGATCCGGCATCTGTCGCGGCAGCGGGTCCCGCGGCAAAAACCCTCTCCCCGGTGATGAGCCTCGACGGCCTCCTCTTCCCCCTCGTGGCGCTGGTCATCCCCCAGCTGGGGCTCACCGTGGGAAACTCCGTGATGGCCACCATCCAGACGGCAAAAGATCTCTTCCGGGAAAGGAGCCGACGGGTGACGCTCCGAAGCCTGGCCACGAGCATCGGCATCGGGAACGTGCTGAGTCCCCTTCTCGGGGGTATTCCCATGTGCCACGGCTCGGGTGGCCTCACGGCCCACTACCGGTTCGGCGCCCGGACCGGCCGGGCAACAGCCACTGTTGGGGCCCTCTTCCTCCTCATCGCCCTCCTGCCGGGCCGCTACTCACAGCACGTGCTCTTCGGCTTCCCCCTGCCCTTTCTGGGGGTACCCCTGGTGATCGTCGGCGTGTTTCACGCCCTCCTCGCCCGAAAGATCCTCGTCAGGGGAAACCACGCGGCCGCCGCAGTCGTCACGGCCCTCGCATCCGTTCTCACCCACAACCTCACCGCCGGGGCAGCCCTCGGCCTGGTCACCTTCAAGATCCAGGAGTCCCTCGTCTACATCCTTGCGAAGCGAAAAGCCCTCCGGGAAAAATACGAATAAGCGAAAATAGTGCTTAATTTTCGTAGGTTTGCTGCCCCAGAGACCTTTCGCCCGTCTCCCCTCGATGTTTCCCCCTAAACTATCTATCGCATCTGCCGAAAAAAAAGTAATGGGAGGGTACGCCATCACAGGGGGGAAAACACCTCGAACGGCCCGGTCCGTGGAATTTTCACGGCCCGCCGGGTATCGTGTCCCGGGAACTTTCCCCTGCGGTGGAACAGGGAACAGCGGGGCCCGGGAGGAAAAACGACAGGGCCTCCCGACCCGGGGAGAATAGGCGTGCGGATACTGCGATTCGTTTTCAAGGACTGGGTTCTGGGAATCTGGCTCACCCTGCTCGTTCTGGGGGCCTCTTCCCTCGAATATTTCCCCCTGAACAGGCTCGACTACGCAGCTTACGATCTGATGTCGCGGATGAGAAAAAGCGGCGCCCCGGCGGACGTGGTCGTCGTGGCGATAGATGAAAAAAGCGAAGAGGCCCAGGGGAGCTGGCCCTGGCCCCGGGCGCACACAGCCAGCTTGGTCGAGCGCCTTGAAAGCTACGGGCCGAAAGTGGTGGGTGTCGACATTTTCTACCCCGAGAGGGAGTCGATCCCCGGCCTCGTTTCGGTGCGGAAGGTATCCGATAACCTCAAAAACACGAAGGGCAAGGGGATCAGGAAGCTGTACCGGTCGCTGAAAGAGGCGGAAAGGCAGCTCGAGGGGGACCCCCGGCTCGTATCGTCGGCGAAATCTTCGGGCAACGCGGTATATCCCTTCCTATTCGCCGTGACGGGAAAGGCCGGCGAAGACGAAGTACCCCCGTTTCTCGAGAAAAACTCGGTCGTTATCGACACTCCTCCCGTCAATATTACGCGCGTCAAAGCCGACCTTCTGTCCCTGAAAAACCCCCTTCCCGCCTTGATTCGGAGGAAAAAAGAAGCGAAAAGCGTAAAGCACCCCTTCGGTGGGCTCGCCGCGGCTGCCCGCTCCCTCGGCCACGGAAACATTATACCGGACGGGGACGGCACGGTGAGGCACGAGGCGCTGCTCGTCCCTTACCGGGGCAGGTACTACCCCTCCTTCGCCCTCCAGATCGCCCTCGCCTATCTGATTAACGATACTCGCCCTGTGGCCGCCCTTCGGGTCGATGACGCAGTCCCGGGGCTTGGCATGGGAGAAACCCACATCCCCACGGACGGAGATTTCCGCATGCTCCCCAACTTCGGGGGCAGGGAAAAAATCCCCGCTTTTTCCTCTGCCGACGTCATGGGGGGCACGGTAGAGGGAAAGGAGTTCAGGGGCAAGGCGGTCCTGATCGGGTACACGGGAGCCGGCGCCAGGCGCTATCCTGTCCCGTCCGGCGAGTCTTTGTCCGCCGTCGAAATAGCCGCAGGTGCGGTGGACAGCATCATCAGGGACAACCATATCGTGCGCCCGAGGTGGGCATTCGGCATAGAGTTTCTGGTCATCGCCTATTTCGGCGTGTTCGTCTCCTTCATCCTGCCGCGGGTGGGGGTAAAAGTGGGGGGACTCCTCATCGTTCTGTCTATTCTGCCTGCCTTCGCGGCGGCGGCATTTCTTTTCTTCTCCCTGGGATACTGGGTCATGCTCTTTTCCCCATCCCTGCTCCTTTTAGCGGGCTACCTCTCCGTTGTCACCAGGGAATACGTTTCCTTCGGTAAGAGGTCCGCAAAAGAGGCCGACACCATCGAGAGCAATAAGATGCTCGGCCTGTCGTTCCAGAACCAGGGACTTCTTGACCTGGCCCTCGAGAAGTTCATGAAGTGCCCCGTGAGGGACCAGTCGGTCAAGGTGCTCCTCTACAACCTCGGGCTGGATTTCGAGAGAAAGAGAATGCCCGCGAAGGCAATAGCCGTCTATGAGCATATCCTGAAAGCCGGCGGCTTCAAAGACGCGAAAAAAAGAGCCAGAAATCTGGAGGCATCAGAGGGAACCGCTGTCATCAGCAGGGACGCATCGAGCAGGGGCACGATGATGCAAAACGCAGGCCCCGGGGCCAACCCCACACTTGGTCGGTACGAGATTTTGCGGGAACTCGGGCGCGGCTCGATGGGCATGGTCTTTCTGGGCCGCGACCCGAAGATAAACCGCGAGGTGGCGATCAAGACCCTCACCTACGCCGATGTGGAAGAAGAGCAGCTCGCCGAGGTAAAAAAGCGCTTCTCCCAGGAGGCCGAGGCGGCGGGGAGGCTTTCTCACCCGAACATCGTGACCATCTACGACGCAGGGGAGGAGCACGACATGGCATACATGGCCATGGAATTGCTCGCGGGAAGCGACCTCCGCGCATTCTGCAGCCGCGGGAACCTCCTTCCATCCAAGGAAGTCATGCGCATCATTGCCGACGTGGCCGATGCGCTTGATTATGCCCATAAAAAGGGCATCATACACAGGGACATCAAACCGGCCAACATGATGCTCCTTGACGACGGCACCGTGAAGGTCACCGACTTCGGCATCGCCAGGATCGTCGAGCACTCGACGACCCACACACGCATGATACAGGGAACGCCGGGTTACATGTCGCCGGAGCAGGTAAACGGAGAGAAAGTCGGCCCCCAGTCCGATCTCTTCTCGCTGGGCGTCGTCTTCTACGAGCTTCTCTCGGGCAAGAAGGCTTTTCCGGGCGACGGCGTGTCCTCCATCATGTACCGCATATCGAAAGGCAAGCACCTCCCCCTTTCCACCGTGGCGAGGAAAGTGCCCAACCGCCTGAACTCCATCGTGAAAAAGCTCATGGCCACGAAAACGGCGAAAAGGTACAAGAGAGGGTCCGACGTGGCAAAGGATATACGGGCGCTGCTCGATGGGAGGATCTAGGCTCGGTGTCTGCCGGTGAAATCGAGGGAAAGGACCGGTCAACCGGGTCAAGTTCGGGGAAAAATGTGCCGAAATAGCACCCAGAGAGGATCCGATTCCCCGGAAAAGGGCGGGAGCCCTGCAGGCTACGGAGGGATAGAACTGGTCGATTTTTTCAAAAATAAGCTCGCGGCCTTCGTGAAAAGGACGGGCGAGGGGGTGCGCTTGGTACCGGTCCTGGTAAAAAAGCCGGCGGTCGCCCTCCACTGGCTCGCAACCGCCCGCATAGCCCAGGTAGCCATCGTGGTGCTGGCTTTGACGGTCCCCACAGTCATCGCGGGAGCGATAGACTCCCTGCTCGAAAGTCAGTACCCTCCCCGCGTCCACGAGGAGCTCTTCGGATTGATGAAGAAAACGTACACCAACCCGCGGCTGGCCGATAAAAAGGAGCAGGTGCGAAGCGTCCTCTGGCTTTCCTCGGGGGGGCTCGTTTTTCTGCTCCTTTTTCTGCACATTCCAGAAGCCGTGAAAAGTGCCGACAGGAAGGCACGGAAGATCGAGGCGCAGGCCGACGCCCACCTCCAGGGCGAGCCCTCAAAAAGCGTGATCCTGTACCGCTCCGCCCTGAAGCTGGCCACCTGCGCCGATCAAATCGCCTCCCTGAAAAACAAAACAGGCGCCATAGACAAAAAGGTCCTCGGGAAAGAGCCCGATCCCGAAAGGACCCTCCTGGTTTCTCCCCCGGTGAAGCAGAGCGGACAGTCAGAGGCGGGCAGAAGCAGCGGGTTCCTCCAATCTGGCGGAAACAGCCGGTACCGTGTCAAGGGGGCCCTGGGAAAGGGGACTACGGGCATAACCTACCGCGCATTCGACGCAGTCCTGGAGCGTGACGTGGCCATAAAGGAGCTCCACCGGGACCTTGCGGGAAATCCCGAGCTTACCTCCCGATTTCGCAGGGAGGCGAAGGTCCTTGCCCAGCTGACCCACCCCGGGATCGTCCAGGTATATGACTTCGTCGAGGAGGGAGGCCGGATTCTTATCGTTATGGAGCTGGTCCGCGGGGGGGAACTCACGGACCTTTTAAGGGAGCGGGGGCACATAACCGTTCCGGAAGCGGCGCGCCTCGGCGTTTCCATGACCGAAGCCATGGGGTACGCCCACGCGCGGGGTATCGTCCACCGGGACTTCAAGCCCTCAAACGTCATGCTCACCGTGGGAGGTTCGCCCAAGATAGCGGATTTCGGCCTGGCCACCTTTGCCCGGGATGCCCGTAAGGGAGAGGTGGCGGGATCGCCCTACTACATGAGCCCCGAACAGGCAGAGGGAAAGAGCGCC